>JAYSLR010000707.1:0-3071 GCA_043725365.1 Rhizobacter sp.
GGCGCGGTGCACTCGTGCGCGCATGCGCTGGGCACCGTCTGCGACCTGCACCACGGCCTGGCGAACGCGCTGATGATCGAGCCGGTGATGACCTACAACCGCGAGGCCGTGCCGCACAAGTTCGCCGAGCTCGCGCACGCCGTCGGTGTGCCCTCGGTCAGCAACTTCGTGCCGTGGCTCGCGCACCTGAAGTATCGGATCGGCATCCCGCCGGGGCTGGCGCTCGTGGGCGTCAAGCGCGAGCACTTCCCGCGCCTGGTCGAGGTGGCGACCGCGGACATCTGCCACCGGACCAACCCGCGCCCGTGCGAGGCAGCCGATTTCGCGCGCTTCTTCGAGGAGGCGTTTTGATGGCGCGGCCGCTGATCATCGGCATCTCGGCGCGCATCCATCACCCGGTCGGGCCGGTGCTCGATCTCGGCGGCGTCTACACCAAGACGCTGCACTACCTCGAGCAGTCGGTCGCGCACTGGGTGCTCGCGAAAGACGTGCTCGCGGTGATGATCCCGGCGATCGAGAGCGAGGGCCTGATCCAGCGCGGCAACATGAGCCTGGCCTCGTACGCGGAGCACCTCGACGGCCTGGTGCTGCAGGGCGGCGCCGATGTCGCGCCCGAGAGCTACGGCGAAACGCCGCTGACACCCGAATGGTCCGGCGACCGCGTGCGCGACCGCTACGAGATCGACCTGTTCAACGCCTTCGTCGCCGCGGGCAAGCCGGTGATCGGCATCTGCCGCGGCTGCCAGCTGATCAACGTGGCGCTCGGCGGCACCTTGTTCCAGGACATCCCGACCCAGGTCACGCAGGCGATCTCGCACCGCGACGCCGACCTGTACGAGCGCGCGCTGCACGACGTGAACCTGGTGCGCGGCACGCGCCTGTCGCAGATGTACCCGGGCGTGCAGCAGGCGAAGATCAACTCGATCCACCACCAGGCCGTCAAGGACCTCGGCCGCGACCTGGTCGTCGAAGCGCTGGGCGTGCCCGACGGCATCGTCGAGGCGATCCGCTGGCGCGGGCCGAGCTATGTGTTCGGCATGCAATGGCACCCGGAGTTCCTGGCGCTGAAGTCGCTCGACCGGACCCAGCTCGATGGCGGCCCGATCCTGGCCGACTTCCTGGCCACCGCGCGCAGCGTGCGCGACGCGTGAGCCGATTCATTCTTGTGAGTGCCCGACGCCGATGCTGAAGATCTACAACCCCGCCACCGGCGCGCTGATCGCCGAAGTCCCCGAAGCGACGCCTGCGCTGGTGGCCGAGCGCGCCGATGCGGCGCGCGCCGCGCAGCCGGCGTGGGCGGCCCGGCCGTTGAGCGAGCGGCTGCAGCTGCTGCAGCGCTTTCGCGTCGCCGTGGCCGCGGAGGTCGAGGCGCTCGCGGCGACGCTGACCGCCGAGGTCGGCAAGCCCATCCGCCAGTCGCGCAGCGAGATCAACGGCCTGCTCGGCCGCATCGACTTCTTTCTCGCGCAGGCCGACGCGACGCTGGCGGCGCAGCAGGTCGGCGACGACGGCAGCACACGCGAGGTGATCGGCTTCGATCCGCTCGGCGTGATCGTCAACATCTCGGCCTGGAACTACCCGTACTTCGTCGGCGGCAACGTGTTCGTGCCGGCGCTGCTGGCCGGCAACGCGGTGCTGTACAAGCCCTCGGAGTTCGCGACGCTGACGGGGCTGCACATCGCGCGGCTGCTGCACGAATCGGGCGTGCCGCCGGATGTGTTCGTGGCGCTGGTCGGCGGCGGCGCGGTCGGGGCGCTGATGCTCGAGCAGCCCATCGACGGCGTGTTCTTCACCGGCTCGCACGCCACCGGCGCGCGCATCGCGCAGACCGTCGGCGCGCGCTTCATCAAGCTGCAGCTCGAACTCGGCGGCAAGGACCCGAGCTACGTGGCCGACGACGCGGACGTTCGCACGGCCGCCGAATCGCTGGCCGACGGCGCGATGTACAACACCGGCCAGAGCTGCTGCTCGGTCGAGCGCATCTACGTGCACGAGCGCGTCCACGACGCCTTCGTCGAGGCCTTCGTCGAGACGGTGAAGGGCATGCGCCTGGGCGATCCGACGAGCGAGGAGAGCTACATCGGCGCGATCACCCGCGCGCCGCAGATCGAGGTGCTCGAGGCCCAGGTCGCCGACGCGCTGGCGAAAGGCGCGACCTTGCGCGTCGGCGGCAAACGCCTGGCCGACCGCCCCGGCCACTGGTTCGAGCCGACCGTGTTCACCGGCGTCGACCACACGATGACGCTGATGCGCGAGGAGAGCTTCGGCCCGATCATCGGCATCCAGAAGGTCGCCGATGACGCGCAGGCGCTCGCGCTGATGAACGACACGCGCTACGGCCTGACGGCCGGCGTCTTCTCGAGGGACGAAGCGCGCGCGCGGGCGATCCTGTCGAAGGTCGACGCCGGCACCGTCTACTGGAACTGCTGCGACCGCGTCAGCCCGCGCCTGCCCTGGTCGGGCCACGGCGACTCGGGCGTCGGGCTGACCTTGTCGACGCTCGGCATCCAGACCTTCACCCGACCGCGCGCCTGGCACCTGCGCCGACCCTGAAACGAAAGGAAGTGTGATGACGACTCACTCCACCGGCGCGAGTGCGCTGGCCACCCAGATCGATGCCGCCGCACCGGCCATGCAAGCCCAGGTGATCGCGTGGCGGCGCGACCTGCATGCGAACCCGGAGCTCGGCAACCGCGAGCACCGCACCGCGGCGATCGTCGCCGAGCAGCTGCGCGCGCTCGGCTTCGACCAGGTGCGCACCGGCGTCGCGCACACCGGTGTCGTCGGCCTCTTGAAGGGCTCGCTGCCCGGGCCGGTGGTGGCGCTGCGTGCCGACATGGACGCGCTGCCGGTCGCCGAGGAGGTCGACGTGCCGTTCGCGTCGAAGGTGCGCACCACCTGGAACGGCGAGGAGGTCGGCGTGATGCACGCCTGCGGCCACGACGCGCATGTGGCGATCCTGCTGGGCGTGGCCACGCTGCTGAGCGGGCTGCGCGCGCAGCTGCGCGGCTCGGTGAAGTTCATCTTCCAGCCCGCCGAGGAACTGCCGCCCGAAGGCGAGGAGGGCGGCG
>JAYSLR010000708.1:0-2612 GCA_043725365.1 Rhizobacter sp.
CGAGGCCGCGCGTGGCAAGCAGAGCGGCCGCACGCAGGAGATCCAGCGCCTGATCGGCCGCTCGCTGCGCTGCGTGTTCGACCTTCGGCTTCTCGGCGAGCGCACGATCTCGCTCGATTGCGACGTGATCCAGGCCGACGGCGGCACGCGCACCGCGGCGATCACCGGCGCCTTCGTCGCGGCGCACGATGCCGTGACCTGGCTGCAGGCGCAGGGCAAGCTTCACGCATCGCCGATCCGCGATTTCGTCGCCGCGGTGTCGGTCGGCATCGTCCAGGGCACGCCGCTGCTCGACCTCGAGTACACGGAAGACGCCAGCTGCGACACCGACATGAACATCGTGATGACCGCCAGCGGCGGCTTCGTCGAGGTGCAGGGCACGGCCGAAGGCGCGGCGTTCTCGCACGCGGAGATGGCCGCGCTGCTCGGCCTGGCGGACAAGGGCATTCGCGAGCTGGTGGCGGCGCAGCACGAGGCGCTGGAGCGGTGAGGTGCGGCTCGTCCTCGCGTCCAACAATCGCAAGAAGCTGGCCGAGCTGCAGGCCCTGCTCGCGCCGGCCGGCGTCGAGCTGATCGCGCAGGGCGCGCTCGGTGTCGACGAAGCCGACGAGCCGTTCCACACCTTCGTCGAGAACGGCCTCGCGAAAGCGCGGCACGCCGCGCAGCACACCGGGCTGGCCGCGATCGCCGACGACTCGGGCCTGTGCGTCGATGCGCTCGGCGGTGCGCCCGGCGTGGCCTCGGCCCACTACGCGGGCGCGGTGCCGGAGGTCGGTGATCGAGAAGACCGGCGCCGGCGGCAGGACGCGGCGAACAACGCCTGGCTGATCGAACGCCTGCACGGCACCCCGCAGCGGCGCGCGCGCTTCGTCAGCACGCTGGTCGCGGTGCGCTCGGCCGACGATCCCGAGCCGCTGATCGCGGTGGGCCGCTGGTTCGGGAAGGTCCTGCCCGCGCCGCGCGGCGCGGGCGGCTTCGGCTACGACCCGCTGATGTTCATTCCGGCGCTCGGCGCGACGGTCGCCGAACTCGACGCCGAGGTCAAGAACGCGCACAGCCACCGTGCGCTCGCGGCCGCCCACATGCTCCAACTGATGCAAGAGGCTTGGTCGCTTGGCTGAAGAAATGACGGCCCCGGGGTCGCCTGCGGCGCCCGTCCCCCGAGGGGAGCCCGGGCCGCTTGGGGCGGCCCGGCGCTGGCCCGAGGTCGTTGGGATCGCATCGGAGGCGAGCGTCGCCGCGGCCGAGCCGGCAGCCGCGCGCCTGGCGCGCTACACGCGCCCCGGCACGCTGGCGCTGGCCGCGCTGCCCCCACTGTCTTTGTACGTGCACCTGCCGTGGTGCCTGAAGAAGTGCCCGTACTGCGATTTCAACTCGCACGAGCTGAAGGGCGCGCTCGCCGAGTCGCGTTACCTCGACGCGCTGTGCGCCGATGTCGAGGCCGCCCTGCCGTTCATCTGGGGTCGCCGCGTGCAGACGGTCTTCATCGGCGGGGGCACGCCCAGCCTGTTCACGCCGGCGGCGATCGACCGCTTGATCGCCGACATTCGCGCCCGGCTGCCGCTCGAGGCGGGCTGCGAGATCACGCTGGAGGCGAACCCCGGCACCTTCGAGCGCGACCGCTTTCGCGGCTACCGCGCGGCCGGCGTCACGCGGCTGTCGATCGGCGTGCAGAGCTTCGACGACACCAAGCTCGCCGCGCTCGGCCGCGTCCACGACGCGCGCCAGGCACGGGCCGCGGTCGAGGAGGCGCGCGATGCGTTCGAGACTTTCAACCTCGACCTGATGTACGCGCTGCCGGGCCAGACGATCGCGCAGTTCGAGGCCGACCTGGCGCAGGCACTGGCCTTCGAGCCGCCGCACCTGTCGGTCTACCACCTGACGCTGGAGCCGAACACGGTGTTCGCGAAGTTCCCGCCGCCGGACCTGCCCGAGGACGACACCGCGTTCGAGATGCTGGACCTGAGCAGCGCGCGCACCCGGGCCGCCGGCATGGAGCGCTACGAGGTCTCGGCGTTCGCGCGCCCCGGCCACCGATGTGCGCACAACCTGAACTACTGGCAGTTCGGCGACTACCTCGGCATCGGCGCCGGCGCGCACAGCAAGCTGTCGTTCCCGCACCGCGTGCTGCGCCAGACGCGCTTTCGCGAGCCGCAGCAGTACATGGCGCAGGCGCTGGCCGGCGCCGCGATCGCGCAGGACGAAGAGGTGCCGCGCGCGCAGCTGCCGTTCGAGTTCATGCTGAACGCGACGCGCCTGAAGGAAGGCTTCGAGCTGGCCCGTTTCGGCGAGCGCACCGGCCTGTCGCTGGCCGCGCTGCAGCAGGGGCTGGACACGGCCGAACGCCAGGGCCTGATCGCCCGCGACTTCGCCCGCGTCTGGCCGACCGAGCGCGGCTTCGACTTCCTCAGCGACCTGCAGGCGCTGTTCCTGCCGTGAAGCGTCAGACGCGGTGGTGCGAGAAGCCCGCGCTGGCGCGCAGGCGCTCGATCAGGCGCGGCGCGATCTGCGCCAGCGGCAGCACCTCGTGGGCGGCGCCGGCGGCGATCGCCTCGCGCGGCATGCCGAAGACGACGCAGCTCGCTTCGTCCTGCACCAGGTTGTAGCTGCCG
>JAYSLR010000709.1:0-15872 GCA_043725365.1 Rhizobacter sp.
AGGAACGCGAAGACAAGCTGCAGGGCATGGGCACGAGCCTGCTGCGCAAGGAAGACGCGAAATTCATCCGCGGCATCGGGCAATACGTCGACGACATCAAGCTGCCGGGCATGCTGTTCGGTGCCGTCGTGCGCAGCCCGTACGCGCACGCCCGCATCAAGGGCATCGACAAGACCAAGGCGCTCGCCTGCCCGGGGGTCGTGGCGGTGCTGACCGCCGACGACCTGAAGCCGGTGAACCTGCACTGGATGCCGACGCTGGGCGGCGACGTGCAGGCGGTGCTGGCCGACAAGAAGGTCTGCTTCCAGATGCAGGAAGTGGCGATGGTGCTCGCCACCGACCGCTACACCGCGGCCGACGGTGCCGCGCTGGTCGAGGTCGACTACGAGGAGCTGCCGGCCATCGTCGACCCGAAGAAGTCGATGGCGGCCGACGCGCCGGTGATCCGCGAGGACATCGCCGACAAGACCGAGGTCGGCCACGGCCCGCGCACCCACCCGAACCACATCTTCACCTGGGAGGCCGGCGACAAGGCCGCCGCCGACGCGGCCTTCGCGAACGCCGCCGTCACGGTGCGCGAGGAGATCCTGAACCCGCGCGTGCACCCCTGCCCGCTCGAGACCTGCGGCTGCGTCGCCTCGTTCAACAAGGCGACCGGCCACCTCACGGTCTACATGACGACGCAGGCGCCGCACCTGGTGCGCACCGTGCTCGCGATGCTGTCGGGCATCGCGGAAAGCAAGATCCGCGTGGTCGGCGGCGACATCGGCGGCGGCTTCGGCAACAAGGTGCCGGTGTACCCGGGCTACGTGGTCGCGATCGTCGCGTCGATCGTCACCGGCGTGCCGATCAAGTGGATCGAATCGCGCATCGACAACATCTCGACCACCGGCTTTGCGCGCGACTACCACGGCGTCGGCGAACTGGCGGCCGACAAGGACGGCCGCATCAAGGGCCTGCGCTTCACCGCGCTGGCCGACCACGGCGCGTTCAACTCGCACGTCTCGGCGAGCAAGCTGCCGGCCGGCCTGTTCTCGATCTGCACCGGCTCGTACGACATCCCGAACGCGTACTGCCGCGTCGACGCGGTCTATACCAACAAGGCGCCGGGCGGCGTGGCCTACCGCTGCTCGCTGCGCGTGACCGAAGCCGTGTACCTGATCGAACGCATGATCGACATCCTCGCGCTCAAGCTGAACATCGACAAGGCCGAGATCCGGCGTCGCAACTTCGTCAAGGCCGAACAGTTCCCGTACACGACGTCTCTGGGCTGGACGCTGGACAGCGGCAACTACGAGCCGGCGCTGGCGAAGGTGCTCAACGCCGTCGACTACGACGGGCTGCGGCGCGAGCAGGCGGCCCAGCGCGCCGATCCGGCCTGCCCGACCTTGATGGGCATCGGCCTGGCGACCTTCACCGAGATCGTCGGCGCCGGCCCGACCAAGGTCTGCGACATCCTGGGCATCGGCCTGTTCGACAGCTGCGAGATCCGCGTGCACCCGACCGGCGGCGTGATCGCCCGCCTGGGCACGATGACCCAGGGCCAGGGCCACGCGACCACCTACGCGCAGATCATCGCCACCGAGCTCGGCCTGCCGGCGAGCGACATCGTCGTCGAGGAAGGCGACACCGACAAGGCGCCCTACGGCGCGGGCACCTGGGGTTCGCGCTCGACGCCGGTGTCCGGCGCGGCCACCGCGATGGCCGCGCGCAAGATCAAGGACAAGGCGAAGAAGATCGCCGCGCACCTGCTCGAAGTAGCCGAGGGCGACCTCGAATGGGAGATCGACCGCTTCAAGGTCAAGGGCAACCCGACCCAGGCCAAGACCATGAAGGAGATCTGCATGGTCTCGCACACCGGCAACCTGCCGGCCGGCATGGAGCAGGGCCTGAACGCGGTCTCGTACTACGACCCGCCGAACATGACCTACCCGTTCGGCGCCTACCTGTGCGTGGTCGACGTCGACAAGCACACCGGCGAGGTCAAGGTGCGCCGCTTCTACGCGCTCGACGACTGCGGCACGCGCATCAACCCGATGGTCATCGAAGGCCAGATCCACGGCGGCCTCACCGAGGCCTTCGCGGTCGCGATGGGCCAGCAGATTCCGTTCGACGAGAACGGCAACCACCTCGGCAACAGCCTGATGGACTACTTCCTGCCCACCGCGATGGAAACGCCGCACTGGGAGACCGACCACACCGTCACGCCGTGCCCGCACCACCCGATCGGCGCGAAGGGCGTGGCCGAGTCGCCGCACGTCGGCGGCATCCCGTGCTTCAGCAACGCGGTGATCGACGCGTTCGCGCACCTGGGCGTCACGCACATGGACATGCCGCACAGCGCCTGGCGCGTGTGGAAGCAGTGTCACGCGCTGGGCGTCGACAAGCGGACATGAAGGTCCAGCTCGAGAAGACGTTCGCGATGCCCGGGTCGGCCGAGACGGCCTGGGCCGTGCTGCAGGACATCGACGCGGTCGCCGCCTGCATGCCCGGCGCGAAGATCACCGAGCGCCTCGACGAACAGCACTTCAAGGGCACGGTGTCGGTGAAGTTCGGGCCGGCCAGCATGGCGTTTCGCGGCGACGTCGAGATCCTCTCGCTCGATGCCGCCGGCAAGACGCTGCGGCTGGTCGGCAAGGGCACCGACACGACCGGCAGTTCGGGCGCGGCGATGGACCTGACGGCCCGCGTCGAAGCCGTGGACGCCGGTGCCAGCCGGCTCGTCGGCATCAGCGAGGTCTCGATGAGCGGCAAGGCCGCCGCGTTCGGCGGCCGCATGATGGATTCGGTGGCCGACCAGGTACTCAAGCAGTTCGCGGCCAATTTCGCCGCCCGGGTGCAGGCCCTGCAGGCGCAGGCCCCGCCGCCGGCGGGCCCGGGCGCCGGCGCCGGGGCGCCGGTCGCGCCGGTCACTGCGGCCACGCCCGCACCGCCGCCCGCCGCGGCGCCGCAGCTCAATGCCTTCGCGCTCGCCTGGGCGATCCTGCGGGACTGGCTGCGCTCGCTGTTCGGAGCCCGCGAGGCATGACCGCCGGGCGCGCGCTCGAGCTCGCCGCCCTGCAGCAGCAACTGGGCGATGCGGGCTACGTCGCCGAGCCCGGCCTGGTGGCGGCGCTGCTGCTGATGCAGGACCTCGGGCGGCCGCTGCTGCTCGAGGGCGATGCCGGCGTCGGCAAGACCGAGGTCGCGAAGGTGCTGGCCGCGGTGCGTGGCACACGGCTGATCCGGCTGCAGTGCTACGAGGGCCTCGACGCGCACGCGGCAATGTACGAATGGAACTATCAGCGCCAGCTGCTCGCGATCAAGCTGCTCGAACACGACGAACGCGGCATGGCGCAGAAGGAGCAGGACATCTTCTCGGAGCGTTACCTGCTGAAGCGCCCGCTGCTCGAGGCGATCAGCTGCGACGAGCCGCCGGTGCTGCTGATCGACGAGGTCGACCGCGCCGACGAGGCCTTCGAGGCCTACCTGCTCGAGCTGCTGTCGGACTTCCAGCTGTCGATCCCGGAACTCGGCACCGTGCACGCGACGAGCCGGCCGCTGGTGGTGATCACGTCGAACGGCACACGCGAGCTGTCGGACGCGCTGCGCCGGCGCTGCCTGTACCAGTTCATCGACTACCCCGACCACGACAAGGAGCTCGCGATCGTGCGCAAGAAGGCGCCGCAGGCCGCGGCCGAACTGGCGCAGCAGATCGTCGCGTTCGTGCAGGCGGTGCGGCGCATGGAGCTGCAGAAGAAGCCCGGCATCGCCGAGACGCTGGACTGGACCGCCGCGCTGCTGCGCCTGGGCATTTCGACGATCGACGTCGACGGCACCGAGCGCATCATGGAAACGCTCAGTGCGCTGATCAAGACCCGCGACGACCGCGCGGCATTCCCGCGCGCCGCGGTCGCGCGACTGGCGGCCGCATGCTGACGCTCGACACCTCGCCCACCGACGCGCGCGCCGCCACGCGCCTCGCCGGCTTTCCCGGCTTTCTGCGCGCCAACGGCTTCGCGATCGGCGGCGCCGACGCGGTCCAGGTGCTGCAGACCGCGCAGCGCGTCGGCGTGCTCGACGCGCATGTGCTGCGCTGGAGCCTGCAGGCGCTGCTGTGCGGGCGCCGCGACGAATGGCGGCGCTTCGACGCGCTGTTCGACGCCTGGTTCCTGCCGGCGAACCGCTGGCAGCGTGCCGTCGGCCGCGAGCGCGCCGCCGAAGGTCTGAGCGGCGATCGGCCCGACGGCGGCGCGCCGGATCGCGACGACGCCGACGACGCCCGGGACCCGCACCGCCGCCACACCGCCAGCCGCGAGGAGCGGCTCGCCTCGACCGACTTCCGCGAGCTGACACAGCGCGAGCACCTGCTCGACATCGAGGCGCTGATGCGCCGCTTCGCGCGCCGGCTCCGGCACCTGCGGTTGCGCCGCGAGACGCGCGCACGGCACGGCCGCCGGCTCGACCTGCCCGACACGATCCGGCGCAGCGTGGCCAGCGGCGGCACGCCGTTCGACCTCGCGTGGAAGGACCATCGCCGCGTGCGCCCGCGCCTGGTGCTGCTGATCGACGTGAGCCGCTCGATGGCGGCCTACAGCTTCTTCTACCTGCGGCTGGCGCGCGCGCTCGGCGCAGAGTTGCCGGACGTGCACAGCTACATCTTCCACACCCGCGTGACCGCGGTGTCGCAGGCGCTGCACGACCCGGACCCATGGCGCGCGCAGGAACAACTGCACCTGATCGCGCAGGGCTGGGCCGGCGGCACGCGCATCGGCGAGAGCCTGGCGCAGTTCAACCGCGAGCATGCGCCGCGCATCGTGCATTCGCGCACCGCGGTGATCGTGATGAGCGACGGCTACGACACCGGCGAACCCTCGCAGCTGTCGGACGCGCTGGTGCAGCTGCGCCGCCGCGCGCGCCGCATCGTCTGGTTCAACCCGCTGAGCCAGCGCCCGGGGTATGCGCCGATCTGCCAGGGCATGCAGGCCGCGCTGCCGCACCTCGACCTGCTCGCGCCGGGGGCAGACCTGGCCAGCATCCGCGCGGTGCTGCCGGCGCTGATCGACGCGCTGCGCTGAAGAAAGGTTGAACGCCATGGGTTGCCTGCTCAAAGCCAACGGCCTGTACAGCCGCACCACCGTGGGCGCCGTGCTGCTCGCGGCCGGCGCGGGATCGCGGCTCGGCGGGCGCCCGAAGGCGCTGCTCGAACTCGGCGGCGTGCCGCTGATCGTGCGCCAGCTGGTGGCGCTCTCGGGCGCCGGCGTCGACGAGGTCGTGGTCGTGCTCGGCCACCACGCCGATGCGATCGAGGCCGCGGTGCGGCCGTTCCCGATCACGCTCGCGCGCAACCCGCGGCCCGACGATGGCCAGGCGACCTCGGTGCGCATCGGGCTGGCGGCGCTGTCGCCGAGGCTGGACGCGGTGATGGTCGCGCTTGCCGACCAGCCGCTGATCGACGCGCAGGACGTGACCGCGCTGATCGGCGCCTTCAAGAAGCGCGCCGAAGGAGGCGTTGAGGCGGCGATGGTGGTGCCGCGCGTTCGCACCGAGGACGGCGGCAGCGCGCCGGGCAACCCCGTGATCTTCGATGCCGCGTTGCGCGACGAGTGGCTGGCCGGCGCGGCCGACCTCGCGTGCCGGCGCTGGCGCCTGGCGCATCCGGACCGGGTGCGCTGGTTCGACACCGACAACCGGCGCTACCGCATCGACATCGACACCCCCGAGGACATCGAGCGCTTCACCGCGACCACCGGCCACGCGCTGAGCTGGCCCGCCTCGATGGCGCTGGCCGGACCGCCGTGAACAGGCCCTCGAAGCCTGCCCACGCGCTGCAATTGACGCTCGCGCGCGCCACCGCCTGGGCGCTGCTGCTGGCCGGCTGGGTCGGGCTGGGCGGCGTCGCGCTGGCACTGACGCCGAGCCTGCTGGGCGTCTATGCGCTCGTCGCGTTCTGGCTGCTGGCGCTCGGCGTCGCCGCGACGATCGCCACGCGCGACAGCCTTCGCGCCCGGTCGCGACGCCTCGGCCTGGGCCTGTGCGCGGCGCTGACCGCGACGGCGCTGGCCTGGTCGACGACACGCGACGGCGGCCTGCCCGCGCTGCTGCTGGCGCTGTGCGGATGGGCCGGGCTGACGGCACTCGCCTCCGGCGTCGTGCGCAGCGTGCGCCTGGCCCAGCCCGCGCGGCCAGGGCCGCCGATCGTCGCCGCGAGCCTGGGTGCGCTGTGCGCCGCCCTCGTGATCGCCGATCCGGGCGACGCGCACGCACTGGCGCTGCGGCTCGGCGCGCTGGTCGTGGCCGCGGCCATCGTGCTGGCGCTGCTGCAGATCGGCGACCGCCGCGGCATCGCCGCCAGCCGCTGCCGTGCCGGCCTGTTCGACTGCTCGCTGCCCGCCTGGCCGGCGGGCGCGTGGCACGACGCGCAGCAGTGGCCCGTACTGCTCGCCGGCCTCGCGATGCTGCCGATGATGGCGGCGCTGCCGATGATGGTGGCCTGGTGCCGGGCCCAGTCGATCGCACCGCAGGCCATGGTCGCGCTCCACTTCGCCGCGATGTTCGCGCCGGCGTTGCTGCTGCGGCGCTCGATCGCGCACTGGTCGCCGCGCACCGTCTCGTTGCTGTGCGCCGCGCTGCTCGCGTCGGGCGCGGCCCTGGTGGTCTGGGCGCGTGCGCCGTTCGATCTGCTCGGCGTCGCCCTGGCGCAGGGCGCCGCGTGGTCGCTGGCATGGACCGGCCAGCTGTGGTCGCCCGACCGGCGCAGCCGGCAGGGCACGTCGCCGCTGCGCGCCGCGATCGGCTACGCCGCGCTGACGCTGGCCGTGGGCGTGGCGGTCGAGCACCTCGGCCCGTCGGGACTGGCGATGGCACAGGCGGCGCTGGGGCTGGCCGCGGCACTGGCCTGGGCCTACGGCCTGGCCACGCGCCACCACGTCGCCGCGGGTTGACGCGGCGCACGACCTTCGGTCGCCGCAGCCGCCGGCGACTCGCGCACGGTTACGGTGGGTCGATCTTCCCGGGCGTGCGCCGACGCCGCGGCGGTACCGACGGCAGGTACCGCGCCGCCAGTTCCTTCGCGATCGCCGCCTCCGGCAGCAGGCGCGTGCCGCCGAGCCAGAACGCACGCGCCCGGCCGCGCGCGTCGCGTTCCATGCGCACCGGCTCGCCCTGGCTGCCGAAGCCGCCGGCGAGCACGATGCGGCCGTGTGCCGGGCCGTCGACCTCGAGTTCGATCGCGTCCTGCAGCGGGTTCGGCAGCGCCGGGTTCGCGACCAGCACCTTGCCGTCCACCGGCAGCAGGTCGATCGCACCCCACAGGCTCCACCAGCGGCCCGACCAGGGCGCCGCCCGGCGCGACGGCGCACCGCGCTGCGCGCAGGTGCGCAGGATGTGCAGCGCGCCGTCGACCCAGCCGTGCGAGGCGCCATCGGCCGCGTTCGTCAGCACCGACACGGTGAGCCCCTGCGATGCCACGCAGGCCGTGCGCGTGATCGTGCCCTGGAAGCCACCGGTGTGGCCGCACCATTCCCAGTCGGCGAGCGCGCCGCCGATCGTGCCCAGGCCATACCAGCGCGCCAGGCTCGAGTGCGGGTCCAACCACTGGCGGTGCCACATCTCGCGCCGGCTGCCGACCGACAGCACGCTGCGCTTCGCCTCGGGCGCCAGGCTCGCGAAGAAGCGCGCCAGGTCGGCCGCGGTACTGACGAAGCCGGTCGCGGCGGCGAGCGCGTGGGTCGGGTTCGCGCCCGGGATCACGACGCGCCGGCCGAGCGGCAGCTTCGCGCTGTGGCCGCGTGCGAACGGCACGCCGGCAGCGAGCGGCGCATCGGGCGTGGTCTCGCCCAGCCGCGAGGCCGCGACGATCTCGCGCGCGATCCAGTCGGCGTAGCGTTCGCCGGTGACGGCCTCGATCGCCAGGCCGATCAGACCGTAGCCGTGGTTCGAATACTTCAGCCGCGTGTTGGGCTCGATCACCGGTCCCGCCGCAAGATCGGCACGCAGCGCAGCCTCGTCGAGGAACGGCCGGCGGTCGCTCCACTGCCCGGCGTCGGCACCGTCGCGCACGACGCCGGCGCCATGCGACAGCAGGTGCGCCAGCGTCGCCGACGCGATGCGCGGGTGCAGCCCGCCGACGTGGCGGCCGATCGGGTCGTCCAGGCGCAGCCGCCCCTGCTCGCGCAGCTTCAGCACGCCGGCCGCGGTGAAGCTCTTCGAGTGCGACGCAACGCGGAAGCGGTGCCGCGGCGTCAGCGCCGTGCCGAGCGACAGGTCGGCATGGCCGAAGGCCTGTTCGAGCACGAGCCGCTCGCGCTGCGCGATCGCGACGACGCAGCCGGGCTGCTCGGTCAGCCGCATCTGGTACTCGATCCAGCGCGGGATGTAGTCGAGCGCGGCGGCCAGCCATCGGTCCATGTCAGCTCCGCCGGGCCGCCCCAAGGGGCTGACGCGCCCCGAGGGCCACGAAGAGGGGCCTCGTGGCCCCGGGGGGCAGTGAGCGAAGCGAGCGTGGGGGCAGCATGTCACCTCGCCTTTCGGAAATCGATGAAGCCGCGGCGCCGCAGCTCGCGCCGCGCGTCGAACGGGTCGGCGTCGACGCGGCCACGATTGTGAGTCAGATCGCCGGTCCGGCGTGGCTGCAGCTGGTGCGCGTGCGCGTGCCGTTCGTCGCAGGCCGGTTGGCGCCGCGCCATCCGACTTCTAGAGTTCGCTTCATCGCCACCCGCCACTCGCTGCAGGAGCCCTCCATGATCAGCCGCCTCACCCTCAACGCCCTCGTCTTCGCCGTGATCGGCACGGCCTCGCTGGCCTTCGCCGCGACCGCGCGCCAGGCCGGGTGGGCGACGCCGTCGGCCACGGCCAAGCCGATGCGCGTCGTCCAGCTCGAGCGCGTCGTGGTCGTCGCCAGGCGCTTGCCGCAGGCCTCGCTCTGAATCCCGCCCAGCCGCGCCCACGCCGATGAAGACGCTGCTGACCCTCGGGGTCTGGTGCCTGCTGTTCGTGCTGTGCTGGCCGCTGGCGTTGCTGGCGCTGCTGCTGTGGCCGATCGTCTGGCTGCTGTCGCTGCCGCTGCGGCTCGTCGGCATCACGCTGGCGGCGATGTTCGCGCTGCTCGGCGCGATCCTGCTCCTGCCGGCCCGGCTGCTCGGCCTTTCCGACACCCGCCGCTGAAGGCCGCGGCGCGGGCCGCCGGATACCGGCCGCGCGTCTGCGGTCCGCCCTTCCCCGCGCGGGCGCGCTGCAAGATGCGCGACCCCATGGACACGCCGCGCTTCGCCACCACGAAGAGGCGGCGCTGGCGCAACTCGACCGAACCATGCGGCTGAGCCCTGGTTTCCCCTGGGGTCGAAGACTTGCGCCGGGTCGCCCTCGCCTTTATTATCAACCGACCGGGCGGTCGAATATGTTTTGATCGACTCTTTTGACCGATCCCCGGCGCCGCCGCACACTGGTCATCTTCACCCGCGGCTGAGGAACTCATGGGCTATTCGTTGAACTCGCAGACGGCGGTGGCCGTCATCGGCGCTGGCAGCATGGGCGCCGGCATCGCGCAGCTGGCAGCGCAGTCGGGCCACGTGGTGCGGCTGCACGACGCGCAGCCCGGCGCGGCGGCTGCGGCGCTGACGCGCATCGCGGCCGATCTGGAAGGCGCCGTCAAGCGCGGCAAGCTCGACACGGTCGAGCGCGACGCGGCACTGGCGCGCATCGCGGTGGCCGACGCGATCGACGGGCTGGCCGGCTGCGGCCTGGCCATCGAGGCGATCGTCGAGCGGCTCGACGTGAAGCAGGGCGTGTTCCGCGCGCTCGAAGCCGCGCTCGGCCCCGACGCCGTGCTCGCGACCAACACCTCGTCGATCTCGATCACCGCGGTCGCGCAGGGGCTGCAACGGCCGCAGCGGCTGATCGGCTGGCACTTCTTCAACCCGGCCACGCGCATGAAGCTGGTCGAGGTGATCCCTGGCGTCGAGACCGACCCGGCGCTGGTGACGACGATGCATGCGCTGTCCAAGCGCTGGGGCAAGACGGCAGTCGACGCGCCGAACGCCCCCGGCTTCATCGTCAACCGCGTCGCGCGGCCGTACTACGCCGAAGGGCTGCGGCTGCTGGCCGAACACATCGCGCCGGCGCCGGCGATCGACCGGCTGATGCGCGAGGCCGGCGGCTTCGCGATGGGTCCGTTCGAGCTGATGGACCTGATCGGGCTGGACGTGAACCTCTCGGTCACCGAGTCGGTGTTCCAGGCCACCGCGTACGACCCGCGCTACGCGCCGCACCTGATCCAGCAGGAACTGGTGCGCAGCGGGCGCTTCGGGCGCAAGAGCCGGCGCGGCTTCTACGCCTACGGCAAGGACGTGGCCGCGCCGGTCGTGGCCACGGTGCCCACTGGCGACGGCAACGGCACCCTCGAGGTGGCGCACGACCTCGGCCTGCTCGCGCCGCTCGTGGAACGGCTGCAGGCCGCGGGCGTGAACGTGGTGCGGCGCGACACGCTGCCGGCCGAGACGCTCGCGATCGGCACCACCCTCGTCGCGCTGACCGACGGCCGCACCGCGGCCGAGCGCGGCGCCGGCGATGCGCTGATCCTGCTCGACCTGGCGCGCGACTTCTCGACCACGACGACGCTCGGCGCCGCCACGAGCCCGGCCGCCGCCACGCAACTGCCTGCGCTCGCGGGGCTGCTGCAGGCCGCGAACATCGCGCTGATCGCGCTCGACGACGTCGCCGGCCTGGCACTGATGCGCACGGTCTGCTGCCTTGCGAACGAGGGCGCCGACGTGGTGACCTGGACCGGCACGCAGGCCGCCGACATCGACATCGCGATGCTGTTCGGCACCGCCTACCCGATGGGGCCGCTGGCCTGGGCCGACGCGCTCGGCGCGACGCGCGTCGTCACGGTGCTCGCGAACCTGCAGGCGCACTACGGCGAAGCACGCTACCGCCGCGCACCGCTGCTGTCGCGGCTGCACTTCACGGGGGGCCGGTTCCATGGCTGATCGCGCACAGGAGACCGCAGACCTCGTGCGCGAGGGGATGTTCCGCAACGACCGCGCGTCGAAGATGCTCGGCATGCAGATCCTCGCCGTCGGCCCCGGCACCGCGACGCTATTGATGACGATCCGTGACGACATGCTCAACGGCCACGACATCTGCCACGGCGGGCTGATCACGACCCTCGCCGATTCGGCGTTCGCGTTCGCGTGCAACTCGTACAACGAGCTGACGGTCGCCTCGGGCTTCTCGATCGACCTGCTCGCGCCGGGCCGGCGCGGCGACGTGTTGACCGCGCGCTGCTTCGAGGTCTCGAAGGCCGGTCGCACCGGCGTCTACGACACCGAGGTCACGAACCAGCGCGGCGAGCGCATCGCGATGTTCCGCGGCCGCTCGTACACGATGAAAGGCAAACCGGCCGTTCCCGCGAACAGCGCCGGCTGAGGAGACACACCGATGCCCGTGAAACAACCCAAGCCCGGCGAGCTCGACGCGATCGAGACCGCGAGCCGCGACGAGGTCACCGCGCTGCAACTCGAGCGCCTGAAGGCGACGCTGCGGCACGCCTACGCGAACGTGCCGCACTACCGGCAGTCCTTCGATGCCAGGGGCGTGCACCCGGACGACCTGAGCTCGCTGGCCGACCTCGCGAAGTTCCCGTTCACCGTCAAGAAGGACCTGCGCGACCACTACCCGTTCGGCATGTTCGCGGTGCCGCGCGAGCAGGTCGTGCGGCTGCACGCCTCGAGCGGCACGACCGGCAAGCCGACCGTGGTCGGCTACACGAAGAACGACATCTCGACCTGGGCCGACCTGGTCGCGCGCTCGATCCGCGCCGCCGGCGGGCGCGCCGGCGACATCATCCAGGTCTCGTACGGCTACGGCCTGTTCACCGGCGGCCTGGGGGCGCACTACGGCGCGGAGCGGCTGGGCTGCACCGTGATCCCGATGTCGGGCGGGCAGACCGAGAAGCAGATCCAGCTGATCCAGGACTTCAAGCCGAGCATCATCATGGTGACGCCGAGCTACATGCAGGTGATCATCGAGCAGCTCCAGCGCATGGGGCTGGATCCGCGCGAGACCTCGCTGAAGGTCGGCACCTTCGGCGCCGAGCCGTGGACCGAGGCGATGCGCCGCGAGATCGAGACCCGGGCCGCGATCGACGCCGTCGACATCTACGGCCTGTCGGAAGTGATGGGCCCGGGCGTGGCCAGCGAGTGCGTCGAGAGCAAGGACGGCCCGGTGATCTGGGAAGACCACTTCTACCCCGAGATCGTCGACCCGGACACCGGCGACGTGCTACCCGACGGCGCCGAGGGCGAACTGGTGTTCACCTCGCTGACGAAAGAGGCGCTGCCGATCATCCGCTACCGCACGCGCGACCTGACGCGGCTGCTGCCGCCGACCTCGCGCTCGTTCCGCCGCATGGGCAAGATCGTCGGCCGCAGCGACGACATGCTGATCATCCGCGGCGTCAACGTCTTCCCGACCCAGATCGAGGAGATCGTGCTCGCGCACGGTGCGCTGTCGGGCCAGTACCAGTTGCTGGTCAGCCGCGACGGCGTGCTCGACCAGGTCGAGGTGCATTGCGAACTCCAGCCCGGCGCAGCCGGCGACCCGCAGGAAATCGCCGGCTGGGTCAAGCACCGGGTGAAGACGCTGGTGGGCATCACGACCAGCGTCAGCGTGCTGGCGCCGGAGTCGATCGAACGCACGCTGACCGGCAAGGCCCGGCGCGTGGTCGACAAGCGGCCGAAATGACAACCCCCGGCCGCTGAATCCAGCGGCCACTCCCCGAGGGGGGCGCGAGGCCGCTTGGGAGCGGCCCGGCGCTGGCCCCGCGACTTGAGCAGGAGCACACGATGTACACGCAGGCAATGGACACGATGGGCAAGGACGAGGCCGTCAAGGCCGTCCGCAGCGCCGAGGAGATGCAGCTGCAGGAGCGCTTCGATGCCCGCATCGACGCCGGCGACTTCATCGAGGCGAAGGACTGGATGCCCGAGCACTACCGCAAGACGCTGGTGCGACAGATCAGCCAGCACGCGCATTCCGAGGTCGTCGGCATGCTGCCCGAGGGCAACTGGATCAGCCGCGCGCCGACGCTCAAGCGCAAGGCGATCCTGCTCGCCAAGGTGCAGGACGAAGGCGGCCACGGCCTGTACCTGTACGCCGCCGCCGAGACGCTGGGCACGAGTCGCGACCAGCTGATCGAGGCGCTGCACAGCGGCCGCGCCAAGTACAGCTCGATCTTCAACTACCCGACGCTCAACTGGGCCGACATGGGCACGATCGGCTGGCTCGTCGACGGCGCGGCGATCATGAACCAGGTGCCGATCTGCCGCTGCTCGTACGCACCGTATGCGCGCGCGATGATCCGCGTCTGCCGCGAGGAGAGCTTCCACCAACGCCAGGGCTTCGAGGCGCTGCTGACGATGATGACGAAGGGCACGCCGGCGCAGAAGGACATGGTGCAGGACGCAGTGAACCGCTGGTGGTGGCCCTCGATCATGATGTTCGGCCCGCCGGATGCCGAGAGCCCGAACAGCGCGCAGTCGATGCGCTGGGGCATCAAGCGCGTCAGCAACGACGAGCTGCGCCAGCGCTTCATCGACGCGACCGTCGAGCAGGCCAAGGTGCTGGGCGTGACCCTGCCCGACCCCGACCTGAAGTGGAACGAGCAGCGCCAGTCGTACAACTTCGGCGCGATCGACTGGAGCGAATTCAAGCGCGTCCTCGCCGGCGACGGGCCGTGCAATCGCGAGCGCCTCGCGGCGCGCGTGAAGGCCTGGGAAGACGGCGCCTGGGTGCGCGAGGCCGCGACCGCGCACGCGAACAAGCAAACCCTGAAGGAAGCAGCATGAGCACGACCACCACCCAGAACGAATGGCCCCTGTGGGAGGTGTTCGTGCGCAGCAAGGCCGGCCTGGACCACAAGCACTGCGGCAGCCTGCACGCCGCCGACCCGAAGCTGGCGATCCAGATGGCGCGCGACGTCTACACCCGCCGCCAGGAAGGCGTCAGCATCTGGGTCGTGCGCTCGGACCAGATCGTCGCGAGCGACCCGGGCGACAAGGCCATGTACTTCGACCCGGCCGAAGACAAGGTGTACCGCCACCCGACCTTCTACGAACTGCCGAAGTCCGTGGATCACATGTGAGCCCGAGATGACTGCCTCCATCCAACTCCAACGCAAGCCCGAGGTGCAGTACCTGCTGCGCATCGGCGACACCGCGCTGATCCTCGCGCAGCGCCTCGGCGAGTGGTGCGGGCACGCACCGGTGCTCGAGGAAGACATCGCGCTGACCAACGTCGCGCTCGACCTCGTCGGCCAGTCGCGCGCGCTGCTGACGCACGCCGGCGCACTCGAAGGCGCGGGCCACGACGAGGATCAGCTCGCGTTCCTGCGCGACGAGCGCGACTTCTTCAACGCGACGATCGCCGAGCTGCCGCGCGGCGACTTCGCGTTCACCGTGCTGCGCAACCTCTTCCTGTCGACATGGGCCAAGCTGCTGTGGGAGCGCCTGCTCGCCTCCAGCGATGCCGAACTCGCGGCGACCGCCGGCAAGGCGGTGAAGGAAGCGCGCTACCACCAGCAGCATGCCGCCGACTGGGTCGTGCGCCTGACCGACGGCACCGCCGAATCGCGCCGCCGCATCGACGACGCGCTGCAGGCGCTGTGGCGCTTCACCGCCGAGCTGTTCGAGAGCGATGCCGTCGACGCCGCCGCGCACGCCGCCGGGCTCGGCCCGCGCTTCGCGGAGCTGCGCGAACCCTGGCTTGCCGAGATCGGAGCGGTGTTCGACGAAGCGGGCCTGACGGTGCCGGGCAACTCCGCATTCCGCAGCACCGGCACGCGCGGCGTGCACAGCGAGCACATGGGCTTCATCCTGGCCGAGATGCAGCACCTGCAGCGCAGCTACCCCGGGGGCGTGTGGTGAACACGCTCGCGGCCGGCTCGCGCGTCGATGCCGCATGGCGCGTGCTGGCGGGCGTGCCCGACCCCGAGGTGCCGGCGGTCTCGGTCTGCGAGCTCGGCATCGTGCGCGACATCGTCGATCACGACGACGTGCTCGAGGTCGTGCTGACGCCGACCTACTCGGGCTGCCCGGCGACCGAAGTGATCGAGCACGACATCCTGCAGGCGATCACGGCCGCCGGCCTCGGCCCCGCCCGCGCGACGCTGCGCCGCGCGCCGGCCTGGACGACCGACTGGATCAGCGCGGACGGCCGCGCCAAGCTGCTCGCCTACGGCATCGTGCCGCCAGGTCCGGCAAGCGACGCGGCCATACCGATCCGCTTCTTCCCGCGTGCCGCCAAGACCGTCGCGCTGGCCTGCCCGCGCTGCGGCAGCCTCCACACCGAACGCCTCGCCGCCTTCGGCTCGACCGCGTGCAAGGCGACCTGGCGTTGCCTGGACTGCCAGGAACCGTTCGAACACTTCAAGCCGATCTGAGGCGGAGACGAATTCACATGAGTGTCATCTTTCATCCGCTGCGCGTGCGCGAGGTGCTGCCCGACACCGCCGAGGCCGTCGTCGTCGCGTTCGACGTGCCGCCCGCGCTGCGCGAGGTCTTCAGCTTCACGCAGGGCCAGTACCTGACGCTGCGCACCGAGATAGCCGGCGCCGACCTGCGCCGCTCGTACTCGATCTGCGCCGGCGTCGACGACGGCGAGCTGCGCGTCGGCGTCCGCAAGGTCAAGGGCGGCGTGTTCTCGAACTGGATCAACGAGCACCTGAAGCCCGGCGACCAGATCAACGTGATGGCGCCGCAGGGCCGCTTCTTCGTGACGATGCAGCCCGAAGCACGCAGGCACCACCTCGGCATTGCCGGCGGCAGCGGGGTGACGCCGATTCTCTCGACGATGAAGACGGTGCTTGCGCGCGAGCCGCTTTCGCGCTTCACGTT
>JAYSLR010000710.1:0-4281 GCA_043725365.1 Rhizobacter sp.
CTTGCCGCGGATGTCGTCCGCGGCCTTCGCGATCTCGGCGTCGCTGTACGGGACACCGACCTTGCGCAGGCCCCTCATGTGGGCGGCGATGCTCGCGTCGTCGACCTTCGTCGTCAGCAGCCACGGATAGGCCGGCATGTTCGACTCGGGCACCAGGTCGCGCGGGTTGTTCAGGTGCAGCCGATGCCACTCGTCGCTGTACTTGCCACCGACGCGCTGCAGGTCGGGGCCGGTGCGCTTGCTGCCCCACTGGAACGGGTGGTCGTAGACGAACTCGCCGGCCATCGAGTAGTGGCCGTAGCGCAGCGTCTCGCTGTGCAGCGTGCGGATCATCTGCGAGTGGCAGTTGTAGCAACCCTCGCGGGTGTAGATGTCGCGCCCGGCGAGCTGCAGCGCGGTATAGGGCTTCAGGCCCGGCACCGGCTCGGTGGTGGAGCGCTGGAAGAACAGCGGCACGATCTCGACGATGCCGCCGACCGCCACGACGAGCAGGATCAGCACGATCATCAGGAAGTTGCTGGTCTCGATCTTCTCGTGCGAGAAGCCAGCGGCAGGGGTGTTGGGGTTTGCCATCGGGTTGCTCCAGGGCTCAGGCCGCAGTGGCCACGGCATGCGCCGGCGCCGTGGGGATGCGCACCGGCGCATAAGTGCCGGACTGGATGGTCTTGACGACGTTCCAGACCATCACGCCCATGCCGCTCAGGTACAGCACGCCGCCGGCGAGCCGCACGACGTAGAAGGGGAACGTCGCCTTCACGCTTTCGACGAAGCTGTAGACCAGCGTGCCGTCGGCGTTGACGGCGCGCCACATCAGGCCCTGCATCACACCGGCCATCCACATCGCGGCGATGTACAGCACGATGCCCAGCGTGGCGATCCAGAAGTGCAGTTCGATCGCCTTGACGCTGTACATCTTGGTCTGACCGAACATGCGCGGCACCAGGTAGTACAGCGAGCCGATCGAGATCATGCCGACCCAGCCGAGCGCACCGGAGTGGACGTGGCCGATGGTCCAGTCGGTGTAGTGGCTCAGCGCGTTGACGGTCTTGATCGACATCATCGGCCCCTCGAACGTGCTCATGCCGTAGAACGACAGGCTCACGATCAGGAACTTCAGGATCGGATCGTCGCGCAGCTTGTGCCAGGCACCGCTGAGCGTCATGATGCCGTTGATCATGCCGCCCCAGCTCGGCGCCAGCAGCACCAGCGAGAAGATCATGCCGATGCTCTGCGCCCAGTCGGGCAGCGCGGTGTAGTGCAGGTGGTGCGGGCCGGCCCACATGTAGGTGAAGATCAGCGCCCAGAAGTGCACGATCGACAGCCGATACGAGTAGATCGGGCGCTCGGCCTGCTTCGGGATGAAGTAGTACATCATCCCGAGGAAACCCGCCGTCAGGAAGAAGCCGACCGCGTTGTGGCCGTACCACCACTGGACCATCGCGTCCTGCACGCCGGCGTAGGCCGAGTAGCTCTTCCACATGCTGACCGGGATGGCCGCGCTGTTGACGATGTGGAGCAGCGCCACCGCGATGATGAAGCTGCCGAAGAACCAGTTCGCGACGTAGATGTGGCGCACCTTGCGAATCCCGATCGTGCCGAAGAACACGATCGCGTAGGCGACCCACACGACCGCGATCAGCAGGTCGATCGGCCATTCGAGTTCGGCGTATTCCTTGGCCTGCGTGATGCCCAGCGGCAGCGTGATCGCCGCCGCGACGATGACGAGCTGCCAGCCCCAGAACACGAAGGCGGCGAGCTTCGGCAGGAACAGCGCGACCTGCGACGTGCGCTGCACGACGTAGAAACTGGTGGCCATCAGCGCGCAACCCCCGAACGCGAAGATCACCGCGTTGGTGTGCAGCGGCCGCAGCCGCCCGTAGCTCAACCACGGGATGCCGAAATTCAGCTCCGGCCAGGTGAGCTGGGAGGCAATTATCACCCCCACCAGCATGCCCACGACGCCCCACACCACGGCGGCGAGCGTGAACAGCCGAACCGCACTGTCGTCGTAGACCGGGCCTGCCGCGGCCGCAGGGGCTGGAACCGAACTCGCCATCTCGCTTCTCCTCTTCGACCGCAAGCGCGGCAGCGACAAGTGTCGATTCGTTCGTCAGCGGCGACCTTGATACTCGTCAATCGGCGGCGTGGCATCGTGCAGGATGCGCTCGCCTTCGCGCTCCAGGTCGTCGAACTGGCCCGCGCCCAGCGCCCAGCGGAACAGCGCGAGCAGGCCGAATACCAGCAGCACGGAGGCCGGGACCAGCAGGTACAGGATGTCCATCGATCAGCGCCTCGCCGGCCGCGCGTCGATGCGCAGCGCGTTCAGCACGACCACCAGCGAGCTCGTCGCCATGCCGATGCCCGCGGCCCAGGGCGGGAACCAGCCGACGAGCGCGAGCGGCACGCAGACCGCGTTGTAGGCCAGCGCCCAGGCGAAGTTCTGGCGCAACACGCGCATCGCGCGACGTGCCACGCGGCGCGCGAGCGCGACGTCGCCGACGCGCCCCGACAACAGGATGAAATCGGCGCCCGACTGCGTGATCGCCGCGCCCTGCGCGAACGCGAACGAGACATCGGCGCGGGCGATCACCGGCGCGTCGTTCAGGCCGTCACCGACCATGCCGACGCGGTGGCCCGCGTGCTGGGCCGCGGCGATGCGCTCGAGCTTCAGCTCGGGCGTCGCGCCGCCCTGCGCATCGGCGAGTCGCAGCGACACGCCGGCGGCCCGCACCCGATCCGGCGCATCGCCCGACAGCAGTGCGAGCGCGACGCCGTCGCCGCGCAGCGCGTCGAGGGCCGCGCGTGCATCGGGCTTCAGCGCCTCGTCGAACTCGAACCACGCGAGCGCGCCGCGCTTATCGCCGAACCAGACCCGGGCTGCGCCGGCGCCCGACAGCGCCGCGGCGGTCGGATCGACCCACGCGCGCGCGCCGAGCCGGGCCGGCGAACCGTCCCAGGCCGCGGCCTGCAGGCCCTGGCCCGGCACCTCGGAGACCTCGCTCCAGACCGACTCGGGCACCGTCACCTCGCGTGCCAGTGCCTGCGACAGCGGGTGCGACGAGTGGCGCGCCAGCGCGCCCGCCAGGCGCAGCACGGCGGCTTCGCCGAGCCCCGCGGCGCGCGCCGCGGGCAGCAGGTTCACCTGGCGCAGCCGCATGTGACCCTCGGTCAGCGTACCGGTCTTGTCGAAGAACAGCGTGTCGACGCCGGCCAGCGCCTCGAGCGCGTCGAGGCGCCGCACCAGCACGCCGCGGCGCGCCAGCGCGCCGGCGGCGGCCAGCAGCACCGACGGCGCGGCCAGCGACAGCGCGCACGGGCAGGTGACGATCAGCACCGAGACCACGACCCACACGGCGCGCGACGGATCGATCACCGACCACGCGGCGCCGGCCAGCGCGGCCAGTGCCAGTACGCTCCAGAGGAACGGCAGCGCGATCCGGTCGGCGCTGCGCGTCAGGGCCGGGCGCTGCGTCAGCGCGCTGCGCATCAGCGCGACGATGCCCTCGAAGCGCGTGTCCGGACCGAGCCGCTCGACCCGCAGCGTCACCGGCGCGCCCAGGTTCAGGCTGCCGGCAATGACGCGCTGGCCGGGTCCGCGCAGGAGCGGGCGCGATTCGCCGGTCAGCAGCGCTTCGTCGACCCGGGTGTGGCCGTCGACCAGCTGGCCGTCGGCCGCGAAGGCCTCACCGGTGAACACGCGCAGCCGGTCGCCGACGACGACGCTGCTCAACGGGCGCATCGCGAACGCGCCGTCGGGTTCCACGCGCCGCACGTCGGACGGCAGCCGCGCGCACGCGTCCTCGAGCGCCGCCGCGACGCGGTGCTGGGCCTGGAGCGTCAGCCATCGGCCGGCGAGCAGGAAGCAGACGAACATCGTCAGCGAGTCGAAGTAGACCTCGTGGCCGAACGCGCCGCCGGGCGCGAAGGTCGCCCCGCTGCTGGCGACGAAGGTGACGGCCAGGCCGATTGCCACCGGCAGGTCCATGCGCGCCTGGCGCAGCCGCAGCCCGGCCCAGGCTTCGCGGAAGATCGGCGCCGCCGAGAACACGAGCACCGGGATGCTGAGCAGCCAGGACGCCCATTGCAGCAGCCGCAGCAGGTCGGGGGCGATCGTGCCGGGCGCGGCCACGTAGGCCGGGGCCGCGTACATCATGACCTGCATCGTGCAGAAGGCCGCGACGAACAGGCGCCACAGCGCGGCGCGCTGCTCGGCCCGGCGCAGGGCCTGCGCGGGCTCGGCCAGATCGGGGGCGGCGCCGTAGCCGGCCCGCTCGACCGCCG
>JAYSLR010000711.1:0-5612 GCA_043725365.1 Rhizobacter sp.
GAGCGGGTTGCGGTCAGCACCTCGCGCGTGCGCGTCGCCGCGCTGCCGGCCGCGGCGATCGAGGCCTACGTCGCCGGCGGCGAGCCCTTCGGCAAGGCCGGCGCCTACGCGATCCAGAGCAGCTTCGCGGCCTGGGTCGAACACATCGCCGGCAGCTACTCGGGAATCATGGGCCTGCCGCTGTTCGAGACCGCTGCGCTGCTGCGCTGGGCCGGCGTCGGGCGCTGAGCCGCCTCGGGGAAAGTCCGCGGCACGCGCCGGTGCCTGTGAAGGCCTACGCGTAGGCGGGTGCCAGCCCTCTGCGCACCCGTGCGCTGGCCGAATCGACGATCAGCACCAGGCCGAACATCGCGAGCAGCACCGTCGCCGCCTGCGCGTGCTGGAACAGCGACAGGTGGTAGTACAGCATCTGGCCGAGCCCGCCGGCGCCGACGAAGCCGAGCACCGCGGCCATGCGGATGTTCATCTCCCAGCGGTACAGCCCGTACGAGACCCACTGCGGCAGCGCCATCGGCAGACTCGCGTAGGCGAACGCGGCCACTGCGCCGCTGCCCGCATCGCGCAGCGCATGCTCGGCCGCGCGCGGCACGTTCTCCAGCGTCTCGCCGAACAGCCGGCCGAACACGCCGGTCGTGTGCAGCGCGAGCGCGAGCGCGCCGGCGAACGGGCCGAGCCCGGCCGCCAGCACCATCAGCGCGGCCCAGACCAGTTCGGGCACGCTGCGCAGCCCGTTCAGCAGCAGCCGCGCCAGGCCGCGCGGTGCGGCACCGAAGCGGCCCGCTGCCGGCAGCGCGAGCAGCGCGCCGCCGGCGCCGGCGAGCAGCGTGCCCAGCGCCGAGACCGCGAGCGTCTGCAGCGCCGCCTGGGCGGTCTTGGCGAGGAACGCGCCCGAGAAGTCGGGCCTGAGGAATTCGGCCGCGAAACGCGCGCTGGTGCGCAGCGATTCGGCGGCGAACAGGCCACCGAAGTCGAGCCCGAGGTAGACGAAGCTCGCGATCACCGCGGCCAGCAGCGCGCCGCTGACGAGCAGGCAGGTGGTGCACGGCCCGGCGGCGCGGGCGCGGTCCGCGCCCGACACGGCGCCGTCGTCGTCGCGCGCGGCCGGCTTCATGCGAGCAGCCTGCGCAGCGCCGCGCTCAGCGCGTCGGCCAGCAGCACCAGCAGCAGGAACATCAGCAGGATCGAGCTGGCTTCGCCGCCGTTGAGCATCTTCATCGACTGGTCCATCAGCTGACCCAGGCCGCCGGCGCCGACGAAGCCCATCACGACCGAGGCGCGCACCGCGCATTCCCAGCGGTACACGGTGTACGACGCGAGCTCCTGCGCCGCGCCGGGCAGCAGCCCGTAGCACAGCGCCGCGAGCCGGCCGCTGCCGGCCTCGAGCAGCGCGCGCGCCGGCCGCGTGTCGCCCGACTCGAGGATCTCGGCGTAGACCTTGCCGAGCATGCCGCCGTAGGTGATCGCGATCGCCAGCACACCGGCCGCCGGCCCGAGCCCGAGTGCGTGCACCAGCAGCAGCGCCCACACGACCTCGGGGACGCCGCGCAGCCCGATCAGCAGCAGCCGCGCCGAGCTGCGCAGCGCGCGGCCGCGCCAGCGCGACCCGGCCGGTCCGATGCGCGAGATCGACAGCGACGCCGTCATCGCGAACGCCAGCGGCACCGCGATCAGCGCGGCCAGCGCGATGCCGGCCGTCGCCATCGCCAGGGTCTGCAGCGTCGCGCGCAGCAGCAAGCCCAGAAACTCGGCCGAGGTGGACGGCGGCAGGAAGCCGGCGAGGAAGCCCGCCATCACCTTCAGGTTGCCGGCGTCGAAGAGCGCCGATGGCCTGAATTCGGAGAGCACGAGCACCGGCCACAGCAGCACGACCGCGACCAGCAGCGCGCTCGCGCGCCGCAGCGCCTGCGGGTCGCGCGACGCCGCGTCCGGCGGCCAGGCGATCGCGGTCATCGGCACCCCGGCCGGTTCAGCGGCAGCACCTGGCCGGTGGCCGCGACGCGCGCATCGTCGAGCGGCGGCAGCGCGCCGGCCTGCAGGGGCAGCGCCGTGCCCTCGGTCGCGTACAACTCGTGCAGCATCGCGGCACTGACCTGGGCAGCCGGGCGGTCGAAGACGAGCTCGCCGCCGCGCAGACCGACGACGCGCGGGAACCATTTCAACGCCAGGTCGACGGCGTGCAGCGACGCGACCAGCGTCGCGCCGCGCGCGCCCGCCTGCGCGACGAGCTGGCCGATCGCCGCGTCCGACAGCGCCGGGTCGAGTGCCGACACCGGCTCGTCGGCGAGCATCAGTTCGGCGCCCTGGTACAGCGCGCGCGCGATGCCGACGCGCTGCAACTCGCCGCCGGACAGCCGGTCGCAGCGGTCGAACAGCCGGTCCGCGAGGTCGAGGCGCGCGAGCGCGTCGCGGGCGCCGGCGATGTCCGACGGATACGCGAGCGACAGCAGCGCGCGCCGCGTCGACCACTGCCCGAGGCGCCCGGCGAGCACCGCGGTGACGACGCGCAGCCGCGGCGGGATCGGCGGCGCCTGGTGGATCGTCGCGATGCGCGCACGCAGCCGCTTCAGGCCGCGCGGCGTGGCCTGCCACGGGTTCAGCCCGAGCGCCTCGACGCGGCCCTCGCTCGGCCGCAGCGCCGCGCCGGCGATGCGCAGCAGGCTGGTCTTGCCGGCGCCCGACGGGCCGACGATCGCGATCCGCTCGCCCGCCGCGACCGCGAAGCTCACGCCCTGCAGCGCGCGGTGGCCGTTGGCGTGGACAAGCCCGATGCGCTCGAAGCGGAGGCTCACGCGCCGCGCCTTCGCCGCATCACTTGATCAGCCCGGCCGACTTCGCGGCGGCCTCGATGCCGTCGTAGTTGGACGCCCGGGTCGGGATGAAGCGGCTCGCGCGCTGCAGGTCCATGATCTCCTTGTCCTCGGGCCGGGCCGGGTCGAGCCTCAGGAACGCGTCGGTGAGCTTCTTCGTCAGCGCCGGGTCCAGCCCCGGCCGCACGGTCCAGTTGTAGTCGTAGTACGGCGGCGTCGTCGCGAGCACGCGCACCTTGGCGGCGTTCGGGTTGTGCTCCTCGACGAGCTTGTCCCACACCGAGGCGTTCAGCACGCCGCCCTCGGCGCGGCCGGACGCGACGAACGCGACGGTCGCGTCGTGCGCGCCCGAGAACGCGACGGCCTTGAAATCGGTGTCGGGGTTGACGCCGGCCTTGAGCAGGTAGTAGCGCGGCATCAGGTGGCCCGAGGTCGACGACGGCGCACCGAACGCGAAGTTCTTCCCCTTCAGGTCGGCCAGGCTCTTCGCCGGGCTGGCGGCGGGGACGATGAACTTGCTCGTGAACTTCTCGTCCTCGGCGCGCTGCACGATCGGCAGCGCGCCGCCGTGCGTGCGGATCTTCGCCTGCACGAAGGTGAAGCCGCCGAGCCAGGCCAGGTCGATCTTGTGGCTGGCCAGGCCCTCGACGACCGCGGCGTAGTCGGTCACCGGCGTGAACTGCACGTCCAGGCCGGTGGCCTTCTTGAGGTAGTCGCCGAGCGGCTTGAACTTGCGCTGCAGCTCGGTCGGCGCTTCGTCGGGGATCGCGGAGACGCGCAGCACCGTGGTCTGGGCGAGCGCGGCGCCGGCGCCGATCAGCAGCGCGGCGGCGAGGCAGGCGCGGGAGGCGAGGTTCTTCATCGGAGGCCTTTCTGGTGAGGTGGTGGCGTGCGCGGCCGTCAAAGCGCGGCGGTTCGGAAGCCGGCGAATATGTCGGCACGCTGGGGCTGGAAGAAGTTGCGGTAACGCGGGTCGTGCAGGCGCGCGTGGGTCGCGAACGCCCCGCCGCGCAGCTCGCGGTGGTCGCCGAACCAGGGCTGCGAGTACTCGCGGTACGGGCCGGGCGCGAAGCCGGGGTGGGGAGCGAACGCGTCGGCGGTCCATTCCCAGACGCCGTGGCCCCAATGGAAGGCGGCGCCGGCATGCTGCGCCGCCCGTTCCCACTCGGCGGCGCTCGGCAGGCGCCGGCCGGCCCAGTGGCAATACGCCTCGGCCTCGAACGCGTTGAGGTGCAGTGCCGGTTCGTCCGGCGCGAGCGGCAGCCAGCGATCGAACCAGCGCGTCTGCCAATCGCCGCGCGCGCCACGGCGCCAACGCTGCGGGTGTGCCGGGCCGGACTGCGCGCGCCACGCGCCGGCCGCACCGGGCCAGTGTGACGGGTCGTCGTAGCCGCCGGCGTCGACGAAGCGCGCGAACGCGCCGGCCGACACCGGCGTGCTGTCGATCTCGAAGTCGCCGAGCGCAACAAGGCGCGCCGGCATCTCGTTGTCGAAGCCGAAGCCGGGCGCATCGGCGCGCCGCCCGATCTCGACCTCGCCGCCGGGTACGCCGAGCGCCGCGCCGACCGGCAGCGCGGGCAGTGCGAGGCCGTCCGGCGCCGGGTAGCCGAGCGTCGCGCGCATCCAGCAGAACGCCTCGCCGTGCATGTCCTCGTGGAACAGCGCGAGGCGATGAAGGTAGTGCGCGTCGTCGTCGCCGGCGTCGTCGGGCAGCGCGGCGACACAGGCCTCGAGCTGATCGTCGAGCATCGCCGCGAGCCGCGCGCGATCGGGCAGCGCGGTGCGCCAGCGCTGCACATGGGCGAGGCGCGCCGAGTCGAAGTGCGCGTCCGGGCCGACGTGGCGCGGCGCCCGCGCGGCGCACGCGAAGCCCTGGGCATCGCGCGTGTGCGGGCCACGCAGGATCCAGAACTCGGCGAACCACGCCAGGTGCGCGAGCTCCCACGCGACCGGGTTGACGCCGGGCTGGTACGGCGGCCGCCATTGCGCGTCGCTCAGGTCGCCGACCAGCGACCAGGTGCGCGCGCGGCTGTCGCGCAGCGCCGCGGCGAGCGCGCCGCCGGCAAGCTGCCGGGCATCGACGGCGGCGGCCAGGTCGGCCACCGTCATGGCAGGTGCCCCGCGCGTGGCAACATGCACGCATGACGACTCGACCCCGCGTGTGCATCGTGTCGCCGGCACTGGCCGACGCGAACAACGGCAACTGGCACACCGCGTCGCGCTGGGGCCGCTTTCTGGCCGGGCACGCGCAGGTGCAGATCGTGCAACGCTGGGACGGCGCGCCCGTCGACGCGCTGATCGCGCTGCACGCGCGGCGCTCGGCCGATTCGATCCTGCGCTTCCGGGCGGCGTGGCCGGACGCGCCGATCACGCTCGTGATGACCGGCACCGACCTGTACCGCGACCTGGACACCCACCTCGACGCTCGCCATGCCCTGGAGTGTGCCAGCCATGTCGTCGTGCTGCAGGGCGAGGCGCTGAAGCGGCTGCCGCCGCCGGCGCGGGCCAAGGCGCGCGTCATCGTCCAGTCGGCGCCGCGGCGCGTTCGCGGCGATGCGGCGCGCGGTCATGTCGGCCTGGTCGCGGTCGGCCACCTGCGCGCCGAGAAGGACCCGCTGACGCTGCTGGCCGCGGTGCGCGCGCTGCCCGCCGACACGCGGCTGCGCATCGTCCACATCGGCGATGCGCTCGACCGGGCGCTCGGCGACGCGGCGCGGCAGACGATGGCGCAATGCCCGCACTACCGCTGGCTCGGCGGCCTGCCGCAGCCGGCGGCGCGGCGCTGGATCGCGCGCGCGCGCGCGC
>JAYSLR010000712.1:0-1686 GCA_043725365.1 Rhizobacter sp.
GGGCGCGGTGGTCGTGCCGATGTCGGGCGGTTCCACCGAGCGGCAGGTGGCCTTGATCATGGATTTCCGCGCGCGCGTGCTTTGCGCCACGCCGTCGTATGCGCTCGCCATCGCCGAAATGGCTGAGGCGCAGGGCGTCGACCTGCGCGCGAGCGCGCTCGAGGTCGGCCTGTTCGGCGCTGAACCCTGGAGCCAGGCGATGCGGCGCGAGATCGAGACGCGGCTGGGTCTGAAGGCGGTCGACATCTACGGCCTGTCCGAGATCCTGGGACCGGGTGTCGCATGCGAATGCGAATGCCAGGCCGGGCTGCATGGCTGGGAAGATCATTTCCTGTTCGAGGTCATCGACCCGGAGAGCGGACGCGTGTTGCCCGAAGGCGAGGCGGGCGAGCTGGTGATCACCACGCTGACCAAGCAGGCGCTGCCGATGCTGCGCTATCGCACGCGCGACATCACCCGGCTCACGAGCGTCCCCTGCGACTGCGGCCGCACCCACCTGCGCATCTTGCGCATCACCGGCCGCAACGACGACATGCTGATCATCCGCGGCGTCAACGTCTATCCATCGCAGATCGAAGCGGTGCTGATCGGGCGGCCGGCCATCGCGCCGCACTACCTGATCGTCGTGCAACGCCAGGACAGCCTCGACCAGGTGAGCGTCGAGGTCGAGGCCCGGGCCGGTGTGCCGGCCGACACGTTCGAGACCGTCGCGCGCGATGTGGCGCATCACATCAAGTCGCTGATCGGCATCAGCACCGATGTGGTCGTGAAGGCGCCCGGCGCGATCCCGCGCTCGCAGGGCAAGGCGGTGCGCGTGCGCGACCTGCGGCCGAAGGAAGCCTGACATGACGACCACCCCCAAGCCCACTTCGTTCGCTGACCCCCAAGGGGGCGCCGCCGACTCGGGAGCGGCCCGGCGCCGGCTGAGCAAACGTCTCTTGACACTCGAGGTGAACGGCCGCGAGCGCGAAGACGCGGTCGCCGACCACACGCTGCTGCTCGACTACCTGCGCGACACGGCTGGCCTCACCGGCACCAAACAGGGCTGCGACGGCGGCGAATGCGGCGCCTGCACCGTGCTGGTCGACAACGAGCCGCGGCTCGCCTGCATCACGCTCGCCGCCAGTTGCGAGGGCCGGCGGATCGAGACGATCGAGAGCCTCGCCACCGAAGGCCGCATGAGCCGCCTGCAACAGGCCTTCCACGAAAAGCTCGGCACCCAGTGCGGCTTCTGCACGCCGGGAATGATCATGGCCGCGGAGTCGCTGCTGCGGCGCAACCCGACGCCCGACGTTGCCGAGATTCGCGACGCGTTGTCGGGCAACCTGTGCCGCTGCACCGGCTACGTGAAGATCATCGAGTCAGTACAGGCGGCATGCGGCGCCGAACCTTCGTCGTGCGGTTGCGCCGGGATCGATGCCGATTCCGAGGCCGACACAACTCGCCCGAAAGCAGCGCGCGGCCACACCGTCGGCCACGCAGTGGGCCAGCGCACGCCGCTGATCGACGGAATCGAGAAGGTCACAGGGCGCGCCCGCTACACCGCCGACCTGCCGTTCAAAGACGCACTGGTCGGGCGCATTCTCCGAAGCCCGGTCGCGCACGGCCTGATCCGCGGCATCGACACGGCCAAGGCGCGCGCCATGCCCGGCGTGCGCGCGGTGATCACCGGCGCGGATTTCGCCG
>JAYSLR010000713.1:0-5751 GCA_043725365.1 Rhizobacter sp.
GCGCGGCCTGCGCCTGCTCGGCGCCGCACCCGACACGCTGCACTACGTCGTGCCCGACCGCGCGGTGCACGGCTACGGGCTGACGCCGGCGATCGTCGAGCTCGCGCGCGAGAAGCGCCCCGACCTGCTGCTGACCGTCGACAACGGCATCGCGAGCCTGCAGGGCGTGGCGCATGCGCGCGCGCTGGGCATCGCGGTGCTCGTGACCGACCACCACCTGCCGGCGCGCGTCGACGACCTCGTCGTGCTGCCCGACGCAAACGTGATCGTGAACCCGAACCAGCCGGGCTGCGGCTTCGCGAGCAAGAACCTCGCCGGCGTCGGTGTGATCTTCTATGTGCTGCTAGCGCTGCGCGCCGAGCTGCGCGAGCGCGGCGTGTTCACGGCGCACTCGACCGCGCAAGCGGGCGACACCGTGCCCGCACAGCCGCGCCTGGACGCGCTGCTCGACCTGGTCGCGCTCGGCACCGTGGCCGACGTCGTCCGGCTCGACGCGAACAACCGGCGCCTGGTCGCGCAGGGGCTGCGCCGCATCCGCGCCGGCCAGATGCAGCCGGGCGTGGCCGCGCTGTTCGGCGCCGCCGGGCGCGACGCGCGGCGCGCGAGCGCGTTCGATTTCGGCTTCGCGCTCGGGCCGCGCATCAACGCCGCGGGGCGCCTGTCGGACATGACGCTCGGCATCGAGTGCCTGCTGACCGACGATGCGGCGCGCGCCGCCGAACTCGCGCGGCTGCTCGACGCGATCAACCGCGAACGGCGCGAGGTCGAGTCCGGCATGCGCGAGCAGGCCGAGGCGATGCTGGAACGGTTGCTGCAGGCCGAGGACGAACGCGCGCCGGGCGCGACCCAGGGCGGCACGCCGAGCGCGACCCAGCGAGGCACGCCGAGCGCGCTGGCGATCTTCGACGAGGGCTTCCACGAGGGCGTGGTCGGTATCGTCGCGTCGCGCCTGAAGGACCGCGTGCACCGCCCGACCTTCGTGTTCGCACGCGGTCAGGACGGGCTGCTGAAGGGCTCGGGCCGCTCGATCCCCGGCTTCCACCTGCGCGACGCGCTCGACCTGCTGAGCAAGCGCCACCCCGAGGTGCTGCTGCGCTTCGGCGGCCACGCGATGGCGGCCGGCTGCACGCTCGCCGACGCGCAGTTCGCGAGCTTCGACGCCGCATTCCAGCGCATCGCGGCCGAGTGGCTCGACGCGGCGACCCTGTCGCGCACGCTGCTCGCCGACGGCCCGCTCGGCCTGGAGCACTTCAACGCCGCGACAGTGCGCGTGCTCGACGCGCAGGTCTGGGGCCAGGCGTTCGAGCCGCCGGTGTTCGTCGACGAGGTCGAGGTCGTCGCGCAGCGACTGGTCGGTGAGAAGCACCTGAAACTGTCGCTGCGATTCGTCGGCGAAGCGCGTGGCGCGGCGCTGCGCGACGCGATCTGGTTCGGCCGCAGCGAGCCCGTGGCCGAGCGGCTGCGGCTCGCGTACCGGCTCGGCGTGGACGAGTACAACGGCCGCGAACGCGTGCAGATGATCGTCGAGGCGATCGCCTGACGGCGGGCGGCGCCCACCTTGCCAGGGGCCCGCGATCACGGCAGCATGCGCCGACGATCCGCCCACCTGCGAGACCCGCCATGGCGTCCTCTGCTGCCTCCACTCCCGACCGCTCGCTGACCGAGCGCCGGCGTGCGCTGCGCCTGCTGTCGCTCGGCCCGCTGATGGCCACGGTCGGCCTCGCGGCCTGCGGCGGCGGCGGTGCCGGCAGCCCGGTGCCTGCGCCGTCGCCACCCCCGCCCGGTGTCGCCGGCCCGGCCTGGTGGGGCTTCGGTCGGGACGCGCAGCATTCGGCACTCGGCGCGATCGCCTCGCAGAACCTGAACCGCATCGCCTGGACCACGCCGATGGACCTGGCGCCGCAGGTCCAGCCCAGCGGTGCGCTGCTGATCCACTACGGCTCGCCGGTGGTGACGGCGATGAACACCGTGATCGTGCCGGTGAAGACCGGCGCGACCGGGGGCTTCCGCTTCGAGGCGCGCTCCGGGACCGACGGCACGCTGATCTGGTCGGGCAGCAGCGACTGCGTGCTGCCGGCGCACGACTGGGTGCCGAGCTACAACCTCGCACTGTCGACCGCCAGCCGCCTGTATGCGCCCGGTTCCGGCGGCAAGCTGTTCGTGCGCGACAACGCCGATGCCGCGAACGGCGACCTGACGACCGCGGTGTTCTACGGCGCGGTGGCCTATGCCGCGAGCCCGGCCACGTTCGACGCCACGGTCTTCATCAACACGCCGATCACGGTCGACGTGGCCGGCAACGTGTTCTTCGGCTTCATCGTCACCGGCGCGAATCCGGCCGGCTTGAGCAGCGGCATCGCGCGCATCAGCGCCGCGGGCGTGGGCAGCTGGGCGGCGGCGGCGACGCTCGCCGGCGACTCGACGATCGCCAAGGTGGCGATGAACTGCGCGCCGGCCGTCTCGCCCGATGGGGCGACGCTGTACGTGGCGGTGAACCAGCCGGCGGTGAGCGGCATCGCGCAGTCGGGCTACCTGCTCGCGCTCGACAGCACGACGCTGGCGTTGAAGGCCCGGGTCGCGCTCGTCGACCCGGCGACCGGCCAGACCGCGTGGGTCAGCGACGACGGCACCGCGTCGCCGACGATCGGCCCGGACGGCGAGGTCTTCTACGGCGTGCTCGAGCACACGTTCGGCACGCACAACGGCCGCGGCTGGCTGCTGCACTTCAACGCCGCGCTGACGCAGCAGCGCGCGCCCGGCGGCTTCGGCTGGGACGACACCGCCTCGGTCGTGCCCGCCGGCATGGTCGCGTCATACACCGGCGGCTCGGCCTACCTGCTGATGAGCAAGTACAACAACTACCAAGGCGTCGGCACCGGCGACGGGCTGAACCGGGTCGCGGTGCTGGACCCGAATGCCACGCAGGCCGACGCGGTGGTGCCGACGGTCCAGATCATGAAGGAGGTGCTGACGATCCTCGGGCCGACCTTCGAATCCGGCACTTCGGGGCCGGTCAAGGAGTGGTGCATCAACACCGCCGCGGTCGACCCGCTGACGCGCTCGATCCTGGTCAACAGCGAAGACGGCTGGCTGTACCGCTGGAGCCTGCTCGACAACAGCTTCTCGCAGCGCATTCAGCTGACCAGCGCCATCGCCGAGTCGTACACGCCGACCGCGATCGGCGCCGACGGCGCGGTCTACGCCGTCAACAACGCGGTGCTGTTCTCGATCGCGGCGTAGCGCGTGGTCGAACGCATCGCGCGCAGCGCGCAGCGCGCTGCCGGCGCGGCGACCGCGCTTCGAATTCCGACCGCCATGGAACGGCGCATCACCGCACGTCGTGACCGCCGTCCCTACAATCGGGTGCTGGATTCGCTCCCGAGCTGGATGAACGCCGACCTGCACTGCCATTCCGCCGTTTCCGACGGCACGCTGGAACCCGAGGCGCTCGCCGCGCGCGCGAAGGGCAACGGCGTGGAGTTGTGGGCGCTGACCGATCACGACGAGATCGGTGGCCAGCAGCGCGCCCTGGCGGCCGCGGCGGCGCTCGGCCTGCCCTACCTGACCGGCACCGAGATCTCGGTCACCTTCGCCGATGTCACGGTGCACATCGTCGGCCTCGGCTTCGACCCCGACGACGCGGCGCTGTTCGCCGGCCTGCGCGCGACGCGCGGCGGCCGGCGCGAGCGCGCGATGGAGATGTCGGACGGCCTCGCGAAGGTCGGCATCCGGGGCGCCTACGACGGCGCGCTGCAGTACGTCGGCAACCCGGAGCTGATCTCGCGCACGCACTTCGCGCGTTTCCTGGTCGAGACCAAGGTCTGCGCCGACACGCAGGAGGTGTTCCGCAAGTACCTGGTCGAAGGCAAGCCCGGCTTCGTGCCGCACCGCTGGGCGACCTTGCGCCATGCGGTGACGTGGATCGTCGAGGCCGGCGGCCTCGCGGTGATCGCGCACCCGGCACGCTACAAGTTCAGCGCGAACGAGGAGTACGCGCTGTTCACCGAGTTCAAGGCGCACGGCGGGCGCGGCGTGGAGGTCGTGACCGGCAGCCACAGCTCGGCCGACGCAGCGCGCTACACCGAGACCGCGCTCGAGTTCGAACTGCTCGCGTCGCGCGGCAGCGACTTCCACAGCCCCGACGAAAGCCACACCGACCTCGGCGCGCTGCCGGCGCTGCCGGCCCGGCTGACCCCCGTCTGGACGGCGCTGCAAGAGCGCATCCACCGGCCCTCGTGAGCGGCGCCGCGCCGCGCCCCGGGCTGGGCATCGCGCTGGTGCTGGCGATGAGCGCGTGCTTCGCGGTCAGCGACACGCTGATCAAGTACCTCGGTGCATGGCTGCCGGTGCTGCTGTTGCTGTGGGCGCGCTACGCCTTCCAGGCCGTCTCGATGGCGCTGTGGCTCGCGCGCTCGGGCTGGCGCGGCTTCGCGACCGTGCACCCGAGGTTCCAGTGGATGCGCGGCGCGCTGCTGCTGGCGACCAGCGGCATGTCGTTCTTCGGGCTGCAACGCATGCCGGTGGCCGAGTTCACGGCCCTGGGCATGCTGACACCGGTGGTCGTGACGATGCTCGCCGCCTGGGTGCTGCATGAACCGGTCTCGCGCATGCGCTGGGCGCTGGTGTGCGGCGGCTTCATCGGCGCGGTGATCGTGATCCGGCCGGGCAGCGGCGCGTTCGGCTGGGCCGCCGTCTTCCCGCTGCTGATGGCGCTGTGCTACGGCTGCTTCCAGGTGCTGACGAGCCGGCTCGCGTCGCTCGAGAGCCCGTACACGACGCACTTCTACACCGGCCTCAGCGGGGCGCTGCTGGTGACGCCGCTGCTGCTGCTCCATGCCGGCGACTACCTGGCGGCGGCGCAGTCCGTGGCGTGGCCGAAGCTGGCGCTGGTGCTGGCGATCGGCGCAGCCGCGACCGCCGGCCACCTGTGCCTGATTTTCGCGTTCGGCGTCGCGCCGATGGCCACGCTGATGCCGTTCATCTACGTCCAGATCGCCTGCGCCCTGGCCGTCAGCTGGCTCGTGCTGCGCCACGTGCCGGATGGCTGGGCCTGGGTCGGCATGGGCGTGATCGCGGCCTGCGGCGCGCTCAGCGCGTGGCTGAACGCGCGCCAGAGCGGCGCAGCACGCAACCCGGCGTCGATCGTCGCGGCCGACACGATCTACGATTGACACATGTCCCAGTACTTCGAGGTCCACCCCGAGAACCCGCAGTTGCGGCTGCTGAAGCAGGCGGCGCAGATCCTGCACGGCGGCGGCATCGCGGCGATCCCGACCGACTCGAGCTACGCGCTCGTGTGCCACCTCGACGACAAGGCCGCGGCCGAGAACCTGCGACGCATCCGCGGTGTCGATGACAAGCACCACCTGACGCTGCTGTGCCGCGACCTGAGCGAACTCGCGAGCTACGCGCGCGTCGACAACAAGCAGTACCGGCTGCTGAAGCTCGGCACGCCGGGCCCGTTCACCTTCATCCTCGAGGCGACCAAGGAGGTGCCGCGGCGCGTCTCGCACCCGTCGCGCCGCACGATCGGGCTGCGCGTGCCGGCGCACGCGGTGACGCAGGCGCTGCTCGACCTGCTCGGCCAGCCGCTGCTCGCGACGACGCTGATCGCGCCCGGTGAGACCGAGCCGATGAACGAGCCGCACGCGATCCGCGACCGCTTCCAGAAGCTGGTGCAGGCGGTCGTCGACGCCGGCGCCTGCCCGATGCAGCCGACCACCGTGGTCGACCTGACGGGCGACGCGCCGG
>JAYSLR010000714.1:0-11512 GCA_043725365.1 Rhizobacter sp.
CTGCGGCGCGCGCCGGCGTGCACGACCCGCGGGGGTGATGGCCTGGCTCATCGGGGCAACGACGGCGCTGGTGGTCCTCGCGGCCGCTGCCGCGCCGCAGGGCCGACCGCTCGTGGTCGGAAGCGAACAGGACTACCCGCCGTTCGCGATCGGGACGACGGATGCCACGGCGGGCGGCTTCACCGTCGAGCTCTGGGAGGCGGTGGCCAAGGCGCAGGGGCTGGCGTACTCGATCCGCGTGCGGCCTTTCGACGAACTGCTGCAGGGCTTCAAGTCCGGCGATGTCGACGTTCTTCTCAATCTCGCGAAGTCCGACGACCGGCGTCGATTCGCCGAGTTCTCGGCCACGCACGTGGTCGTCGGCGGCGCCATCTTCGTCCGCCAGGGCGACACGCGGATTCACGCCGAAGACGATCTTGCCGGCAAGTCGATCATCGTGATCAAGGGGGATCTTGCGCACGACTTCGCGATCGGCAAGGGCTGGCAACGGCAGCTGGTGCTGGTCGATACCGCCGCGCAGGGGCTGCGCCTGCTGGCCGCCGGCCGGCACGATGCGATGCTGATCAGCAAGCTGGCCGGGCTGCAGACGATCCGCAGCCAGGGCATTGCCGGCCTGACGGCGCTCGGCGCCAGGGTCGGCTTCTCGCAGCGCTTCGCCTTCGCGGTGCGCAAGGGAGACACCGACCTGCTGGCCGGCATCAACGAAGGGCTGGCGCTCGCGAAGTCGAGCGGCGTCTACGACCGCCTTTACGAGAAGTGGTTCGGTGCGTACGAGGACAAGCCGCACGGCTGGCGCGACCTCTGGCCGGGCCTGGCGGCCGTCGCGGCGGTCCTCCTGGCGGCAGGGGCGCTGTCGATCCGCCATCGACGCCGTCGCGACCGGCTGGCGGCGGCCAGCTTGCGCGACAGCGAGGAGCGCTGGAAATTCGCGCTCGAGGGCGCCGGAGACGGTGTCTGGGACGCCGACCTGCGTGCCGGCACGACGCTGTATTCGCGCCGCTGGAAGCAGATCCTGGGCTACGAGGACGACGAGGTCGGGAGCGCGGCCGACGAATGGTCCGGCCGCGTTCACCCCGACGACCTGCCGCGCGTGCTGCAGCAGAACCGGGCCTGCATCGACGGCCCGGCCGACAGCTTCGTCAGCGAGTTCCGGATGCGTGCCAAGGACGGCCGCTGGATCTGGATCCTGGACCGCGGCAAGGTCGTGCTCAGATCAGCCGACGGCAAGGCGCTTCGCATGATCGGCACGCACACCGACATCACGACGCGCAAGGCGAGCGTGGAGCGCGAGGCCGCGCGTGCGCGGGTCATGACGCAGATCGCGACCGGCGGCTCGCTGGCGGCGACGCTCGAGTCGCTGGTGCGCGATGTCGAGTCCACCTGCGACTGGCGCTGCAGCGTCCTGCTCGTCGATCCGGGCGGCACCCGGCTCGTGACCGGCGCGGCACCCTCGCTGCCGGATTTCGTCAACCGGCTCGTCGATGGCCTGCCCATGTCAGAAGACGCCGGAACCTGCGGCAGGGCCGCCTTCCTCGGCAGGCGCGTCATCACCGAGGACCTGCGTGCCGACCCGCATTGGGCGCCCTGGCGCGATGCTGCCGAGGCGGCCGGTTTCGGTGCCTGCTGGTCCGAGCCCATCGTCGGCAGCGGCGGGCTCGTGCTCGGCACCTTTGCCGCCTACCATCGCCAGCCCCGTGCGCCGTCGCCGCCGGAGATCGCCCACCTCGTCGAGGCGGCGCAGATCGCCTCGATCGCGATCGAGCGCAGCCGCAGCGAACAGGCGCTGCGCGACAGCGAGGAGCGCCTGCAGCGGGCGCTGGACGCCTCGCGCCTGGCCTTGTGGGACCTCGACCTGAGGTCCGGCGAGGTCTACCTGTCCGATGCGTGGTCCGAGATGCTCGGCGGCGCGCGCACGCCGACGCGCACCACCTTCGGCGCGCTGACGGCGATGGTCCCCGACGAAGACCAGTTGCGCATCGTCACCGCGATGAAGGATGCGCTGCGCGGCACGGCGTCGGGCTATTCGGTCGAGCACCGCGTGCACCGGCCCGACGGGCAGCTGCTGTGGATCGTCAGCCAGGGGCGCGTCGTCGAGCGGGGCGACGACGGGTGGGCGGTGCGCGCCGTCGGCACCAACCGCGAGATCACCGAGCGCAAGCGCGCCGAAGCGGCGCAACGCGTTCTCGAATCGCAGCTGCGCGAGGCGCAGAAGCTCGAGGCCATCGGCACGCTGGCCGGCGGCATCGCGCACGACTTCAACAACATCATGGCGGCGATCCTGGGCAACGTGGCGTTCGCCCGGCAGGATCTCGGCGCGGACCATCATGCCCAGCGCTACCTCGAGCAGATCCAGAAGGCGGGCCGGCGCGCCCGCAGCCTGGTGCAGCAGATCCTCGCGTTCAGCCGGATGCAGCCCCACGAGTTCGTGAGCCTGTCATTGCGGCCGACGGTGGAGGAGACGGTGATGATGCTGCGCTCGATGGCGGGCGCGGCGGTGCAGGTGCGTGCGGCCCTGCCCGATCGCAAGCTGGCGGTGATGGGCAATCCGACCCAGCTTCAGCAGGTCCTGATGAACCTCGGCACGAACGCCTGCCAGGCCTTGCCCGGCGGCGTCGGGCAGGTCGAGATCGGGTTCGACGAGGCGGTCCTGGCCGAGGGCGGGCCGGTGGCGCTGCCCGCGGGGTTCGCGCCGGGACCCTGCGCGCACCTGTGGGTTCGCGACGACGGTTGCGGCATGGACGAAGCGACGCGCGAGCGCATCTTCGAGCCCTTCTTCACCACCAAGCCGGTGGGTCAGGGCACCGGGCTGGGGTTGGCGGTGGCGCACGGAATCATCGAGGCGCACGGCGGCGCGATCACCGTGTCGAGCGCGGTCGGCCAGGGCAGCCGCTTCGACCTGTACCTGCCGCTGGTCGACCACGAGACCCGGCCGATGCCGCTGGAGGACCTCTACACCGAGGCGCCGCGCGGCCGGGGCGAGCACGTGCTCTACGTGGACGACGACGAGGTCATGGCGTTGATGGTGCAGGGGCTTCTGCAACGCCTGGGCTATCGCGCCACCTGCACCCTGGACGCGCGCGAGGCGATCGCGATGGTCGAGCGCGACCCCGGGCGGTTCGACCTCGTCGTGACCGACTTCAACATGCCCGATTGCTCGGGCCTGGACGTGGTGCGGGCGCTGGCCCGCATCCGCCCGGGATTGCCGGTGGCGATCAGCTCGGGCTATGTGTCCGACGAACTGCGGGCGAGTGCCTCGGATCTCGGCGTGCGCGGGGTGATGCAGAAGGAGCACACGCTGGAGGAACTCGGCGCGCTGGTCCACGCGGCATTGGGGTCGCGAGCCCGGCCGGCCCTGTCGTAGGGCCGCCGCGTCGTCGCGACGCGGCGACGCCTCACGCCATCGCGGGCGGCCACCGGTGGGTCTCGGCCTGGCAGCTCACGCACCACGCGTACAGGGCGTCGTACAGGACCATGCCGTGCCTGAGCATCTCGTGGTCGTCGGGGCAGGTGCGCGACAGGCCGAGCGAGATCGCGTACAGCCCTGCGGACTGCGGCGTCAGGTCCAGGCGCGAGGTGTCCGCGCCGCGCACGATGACGGCGAGCTGCTGCAGTGCGGGCTCGTTCAAGCCGTGCTTGGAGAGAAACGCGTCGAAGCTGCACAGCTCGCCGACGTGCGACATCTCGACGCCGGGGATGTCGTACGGCGTGGCGCCGGTCTGCGCGGCGACCGCCTGAACCTGCGGCGCCGGCACGTAGAGGAACTCCGGCGCCCTGTCGATGAACCTGGCGATCAGCCAGGGGCAGGCGATGCGGTCGATCTTCGGGCGTTCACGCGTGACCCACTTCATGATGTGATCTCCTCGAGGTTGGCGGGGCGCGGGATGGCACTTCCGCGTTGCGTGGCGGTGCTCATGGCAGCAGCCGGATGGCGAGTCCGAGCAGGCCCGACACGGCGACCACCGGAATGACGCCGACCTTGAACCGCAGCAGCGCGACCGCAGCGGCCAGCCCGATCAGCGCCGCCGGCCACTCGAAGTGGCCGGCGAGCCCGGCGGGCCACAGCACGTGGTACGCGAAGAACAGCGCGAGGTTGACGATGACGCCGACGACGGCGGCGGTGATGCCGGTCAGCGGTGCGGTGAACTTCAGGTTGCCGTGCGTCGACTCGATGAACGGCCCGCCCAGCAGGATGAAGCAGAACGACGGCAGGAAGGTGAAGAACGTGACCACCGTCGCGGCCGCTGCGCCGGCGAGGACGAGCGAATCGGCGCCGAAGATCGCCTTCGTCCAGCCGCCGACGAAGCCGACGAATGCGACCACCATGATGAGCGGCCCGGGCGTGGTCTCGCCGAGCGCGAGACCGTCGATCATCTGCGCTGCGGTCAGCCAGTGCTGGTGGTCGACGGCGCCCTGGTAGACGTAGGGCAGCACCGCGTAGGCCCCGCCGAAGGTGAGCAGCGCGGCCTTCGTGAAGAACCAGGCCATCTGCGTGAGGACCGCGTCCCAGCCGAAGGCCAGGGTCAGGCCGCCGATGCCGACCAGCCACAGCCCCAGGCACACCGCCAGCACGCGGGCGAAGCGCCGCCAGGTGAAGAGCGCGTGCGCGGGCGTGGGGGTGTCGTCGTCGATGACGGCGGCGCCCGGCCCATGGGCCGCCCTGGCGTGTCCCGCACCCACCGCGAACCGGGCCGGCGCGAAGCGACCGCCGAGGTGGCCGGCGAGACCGGCCGCGAGCACGATCAGCGGGAACGGCAGATCCAGCGCGAAGATTGCGACGAACGCGGCGGCGGCGATGCCCCAGAGCCAGCCGTTCTTCAGCGCCCGCGAGCCGATGCGGTACGCCGCCGACACGACGATGGCGGTGACGGCCGGCTTGATGCCGTAGAACACCCCGGCCACCGCGGCAACGTGGCCGAAGGCCAGGTAGACCCATGACAGACCGATCAGGATGAACAGCGAGGGCAGCACGAACAGGCCGCCCGCGACGATGCCGCCGCGCGTGCGGTGCATCAGCCAGCCGATGTAGATGGCGAGCTGCTGCGCCTCGGGCCCGGGCAGCACCATGCAGTAGTTGAGTGCGTGCAGGAAGCGCTGCTCCGAGATCCAGCGGCGTCGCTCGACCAGCTCCTCGTGCATGATCGCGATCTGCCCGGCCGGGCCGCCGAAGCTGATGAAACCGAGCCTGAGCCAGTACGCGAATGCCTGGCCGAATGTCGGCGCCGGCGGTGCTGCCGCATCGGCGGTGGTGTCGGTGGTCGTCATCGGCCGAGCCGCAGCGCGGCGTACAGGGTGTCGAAGAAGTCGCAGGCGGCCGCGAGCAGCGTGTCGTCGTCGGCGTGTCGGGCCTGCAGGCCGCGCACCATGGTCTCGACGCCGGCCGCCTCGTCGACCGGGATGCCGCCGATGTCGATGCAGTGCACCAGCTCGCCGAGACGCGCGAGCGCGGCATCCGCGTCGAGGCCGAAGGTGGCGGCGACGACCTCGAAGCTCACCTTGTTGCCGACGTGCGTGAATCGCGCGCCGTCGAAGTCGAAGCCGAGCGCGGACTTCGGGCACTTCTTCGGATCGGTCAGCCACACGAAGCGCGGCCGCGCGTCGACGAAGCGCCGGATCAGCCAGGCGGTGGCGAGCCGGTCCACCCAGGGGCGCTTGCGGGTCGCCCAGGTCTTGCCCTGGAACGACGCCCGGTCCTGGCGCTCGATCGCGCCGGCACCCGGCGTGGGCTCGCCGGGGGACAGCGTTCGCTCGACCTCGGCACGCAGCGTCTCGAGATCGCGGGCCGCGGCGGCGCCGGCCGGGCCCGGGAAATGGTCCAGCGCCCGGATCGAGCGCAACTGGTCGTCCAGGCCGCGCAGCAGCTTGCGCAGCGCCGGCTCGCCACGCGTGCCACTGGCCCTCAGCGCCTTGCGCGCCTCCTTGAGCGCCTGCGCGAACTCCGCGTACTGGGCGCTGCGGTCGAAGAGCGCGCGGAAGCTCTTCTCCTGCGCGGCGTCGCGCGCGCGCAGCTCGAGCAGGTGGGCCTGCGCGCCGCCGTCCCGGATGGCCTGGTCGATGGCCCGCAACTCACTCGCCGACGAGGCCGCGGCGGGAAGGATGTAGACGCCTTCGCGCAGCGTGGCGCAGCCGGTCGACCGCAGGGCGCGCCAGATGCGCACGCGCAGGCCGCTCGGGGAGGTCGGCAGCGCCGCGGTGAGGACGAGCCAGTCGTTCATGAAGCAAATATCGCACAGTGCGATATTTGCTACAAGACCGTTGGTCGGGCGGCCGCGCCGGGGCCGCGATGTGTTCCCGCCGGGGGCGGGCGCAAGCCCGGGTCAGGCGGCGTCGAGCACCAGCTGGGTCTGGGTGACGACGGCGCAGAGCCGGCCGTCGGCAGCCCGGATCGAGGTCTGCCACACCATCGTCGTGCGGCCGCGGTGCAGCGCCAGGCATTCGCCGGTGACCGTCGTGTCGACGCGCGCCGCCGCGATGAACTTGGTGCTGGAGTCGGTGGTCGTCGTGCGCTTGCCGGCCGCGAGGTTCAGCACCGTGCCGACGGCTCCGAGCGTGTCGGCGAACGCCATGCAGGCGCCGCCGTGCAGGATGCCGCCGGAGGTGCACAGATCGGCGCGCACCGTCATCTCGGCGACGACGCGCTCGGGTGCGAGCCCGACGATGCGCACGCCCATCAGGCCGGGGAACAGCGGATCGAGCAGCTGCTGGATCGAGACCAGGTCCTGCATCGCGTCTCCTTGCGCCTGGGGCGACCTACGGCGTGCCGCGCTGCAGCGCCAGGATGGCCTGCGCGATGTCACGGCTCAGCTTCGCGGCGCCGCGGCTGTGGGCGCCGGCGAGCGCCGGGTAGCCGGCGTCCGCCGTGGGCTCGCGGACCGACGTGGTCCCCGTCTGCGTCTTGTTGTCCTTCATCCGGCGGATCGTCCAGACGGCCTCGATCGATGCGGTGCCGCCCAGGGCCGAATCGAAGCTGCGGACCTCGATCGCAACGCGGTAGTCGGGATTCGCGGCGAGCGGCTGCGGAAAGCGGATCACCCGCGGTGTGCCGAGGTCCGACGCAAGGTCTTCGGCGATCACGTGCGACAGGTTGTCCTGCAGCGGCGATGCCCAGCGGTTGAAGTCGTCCAGCGTCACCTGGTTGGCGCCGGTGCTGACAACGATCTCCGGCCGATCCACCGTCGCCGGCACCGTGACCGGGCCCAGCGACACCACCAGCGTCGACGGCGCCGCGGCGGGCACGGCGGGTGCGGCGGCACTGAGCGTGTAGTAGCGAAACGGTGGCGGCGTCGCGCAGCCGGTCGCGAGCCCGGTGGCGACGCCGACGATCGCGAGCAAGGCGGTTGGGCGCATCACTTGTCTCCGCTGTTCGAGGGGCTCTTGCCCCGGATCACCGACTCGGGATGGCGCTCGATGTAGTCGATGAGCATGCGCATGCTGCTCGCGGCGCGCGTGAACTCGATCAATGCGTCGTGCAGTTCCTGCTGGGCCGGCGCGCCGGGCGCGAGCAGCGTGGTGTCGGCATTGTTCACGGTGCGCTCGATGCTGGTCAACGCGCGCTGCATCGATTCGAGGCTGGTCTTGAGCGTCGGCGCGAGCTCCGTATCGACTCGGGTGATGAGCTGGTTCGCGCTGTCCAGCACGTCGTGCAGTGCCTTCAGGTCCGTGGTCGCCGAAGTGCCGATTTCCTCGATCGGAAGCTTGTCGAGCTTGTCGAGCACGCTGGTCAGCTTCTCCTCGATGTCGACGATGCTGCTGGGGACCACCGGCAGCTCGGGCGCCTCGCGGCTCCAGTCGATCCTGGTCTTGCCGCGCTTCGGGAAGTATTCGAAGGCCACGTACATCTGGCCGGTCAGCAGGTTGCCGCTGCGCAACTGCGCGCGCAGCCCGCGCTCGTCGATCAGGCGCTGCAGCATGGCCTCGCGGCGCTTGTCGTCGCCGAGGTCGATCGGCGGCGGGTTGCCCTTGCGGACCGCGTCCTCCTCGGCCAGCCGGCGCTCCGGATGAAACGAGATCGTCACCCGCGGCCGGACGTTGCTGTGGGCCTTGTCGAGCTCCAGGTCGATCGCGGTGACCTCGCCGGCGGGCAGGCCGAGGAACGTGACCGGCGCGCCGACGGACAGGCCGCGCAGCGTCTCGTTGAAGCGAAGCACGTAGCGCCGCGCGCCGGGGTCGGGCGCCTTCATCGCGGACGGCCGATCGCGGTACAGGTCGAACTGCGCGTCCGTGGCCGCGCTCTTCGCGTCCTGAGCGAATCGGGGCGAATCGAACGCGATGCCACCGACCAGCGCGGCGACGAGCGACTCGGTGCGGACCTCGAGCCCGTTCGCATCGGCAATGACGTCGACGCCGCCGGCGTTCCAGAACCGCGCGCCGGTGGTCACGTACTTGTCGTAGGGCGCGCTGACGAACACCCGGATCTCGACCGACCGGCCATCCGCCGCGAGGCCGTAGGAGACCACCTGGCCGACCGGAAGGCGGCGGTAGTAGACCGGCGAGCCCTCCGACAGTGAACCGAGATCGCGGGCCTTCAGGATGAACTCGCGCCCCAGCTGGCCGGAAACGACCGGTGCCTTGTCGAGCCCGGTGAATTCACGCTGTTCGTTCGGGGAGCTGCCGGCCTCGAAGCCGATGTAGTTGCCGGACAGCAAGGTGTTCAACCCGGAAATGCCGCTCAGGCTGATGGTCGGCCGGACGACCCAGAATTTCGCGTCCTCGACCATCAGCCCGGCCGCGCGCTTCGTGATCTTCGCGGTGACCTCGACGCTCGAATAGTCTTCGGACAGGTGCACGCTGGTCACCTGGCCTAGGTTCACGTCCTTGTACTTGATGAAGGTCTTGCCGGCCTCAATGCCGTCGGCGGCCCGGAACACGATCGTGATGGTCGGCCCTTCGCTGCGGATGCGCTGCACCGCGATGCCGATCGCCACCAGCGCCGCGAGGACCGGGATGATCCAGACGATCGACAGGCGGTTGCGCTTGGGCGCGACGACGATCGCCTGCGGGAGTTCGGCGCCTTCGCTCGGTTCAGGCATGCTTCATCCGTTTGAGGTTGCGCGCGTTCCAGATCAGGCGCTGGTCGAAGGTATGGGCGGCGAACATGGTCAGGATCACCACCGCCATGAAGAAGACGACGCCCGAGCCGGGCGCCACCGACATCAGCGGCGACAGCTGGACCAGCGCCACGATGAACGCGTCGACGAACACATCGAGCATCGACCACCTGCCGACGAATTCGACCAGACGATACAGGCGCGTGCGGTCGTGGTTGTTCTTCACCGAGCCACGCTGGACCGTGACCAGCAGGTAGGCGAGCGCAGCCAGTTTGCCGAGCGGGACGATCACGCTCGCGACCAGCACGATCAACGCGAGCGGCCACGATCCCGATTCGTACAGGTAGACCACGCCGGTGATGATCGTATCCGACTCCGTCGAGCCCAGCGACGTGGTCACGAGCACCGGCAGGGCGTTGGCCGGAACGTAGAGGATCGCCGCCGCGATCACCAGCGCCCATGTCGTGTGGATCGAGGCATGCGGCTGTACTTTCAGCGACGAGCCGCAGCGCGGGCAGTGGCCCGGCTGACCATCGGGGGCCGGGCGCGACAGCAGGCCGCAGGTCGTGCACGACGCGAGCTCGGCATGCGGGAGCCACTGGCGGGGGTTCGAGCGCGCGGCCCTTCGCCGCGCAGCGTGCGGTGCATCCGGCAGCGGCACCGTGCCGTCGGCCCAGACGACCCGCTGCCAGATCACATGGCTGTCGAAGGTCGAGCCGATCGCGGCGAGCAGCACGACCAGCAGACCCACCGCGTACATGCCGATCCCCGGCGTCACGGTGGCGAGCTGCGCGATCTTGATCAGCGCGACGAGGATGCCGAGCAGCATCACCTCGCTCATGGACCAGGGTTGCACGAAGGTCGCCATCCGCAGCAGCTTGCCGACCCAGAGCGGAGCAGGCGGCCGGCGCGCCGCCGACAGCACGACGAGCATGAACGCGATGAAGCTGCCGGGCGCGACGACCGCGCAGAACGCCACGATCACGGCCGTGGTCTCGCTGCCCCGCAACCACGTCTCCCGGGCGCCGCCGAGGATGGTCGTCGTCGCCTCGCGCCCGGCCACCGACAGGCCCATCAGGGGCATCAGATTCGCGACCAGGAACACGACCGCCGCGGCGATCGTGAGCGCCAGCGGGCGGTCGATCGGATCGATCGGGTTGCGTGCGATCGTCATCTTGCACCGGGCGCAATTCGCCCTGCCCCCCGGAGGGAGCGCGGGAATGGCTTGCTGGAGTTCGCAATCGGGGCACGCGATGGTGTCGAGTGCAACGTGGGACATCAGGCGGGGCTTCCGGGCAGAGGTTACGAAGTGTAGGGGCAGCGCCGGCGGTTCGACGCGCGTGGGCGCAAACTCGGCGCTTCCCGTGACGACATGACGGAGACCTTCATGGACCAGGAAATCTTCAACCTCAGCATCCGCAAGTTCCTCAAGACGGTCGGCGTGAGTTCGCAGCGCGAGATCGAGCTGGCGGTGGCCCGGGCCGTCGCGGCCGGGACGATCGGCGGCAGCGGGCCGCTCGCGGCGACGATGACGCTGCGCATCGCGGCGCTGCAGCTCGAGGTCCGGTTCGACGGCGAGATTCAGTTGCAGTAGGCGCGGGCATCGGTGCCGCCGACCGGCGCCGCCTGCGCTTCGCGGCCACGAGGCCGATCGATTTCAGGGCACACTGCGTCGATGGGCGCCGCCGACGGGCGGTCGCCGACACAGGAGGCCATCGGATGGACAAGCGTCGGTTTCTCGCGGTCGGCGCGCTCGGCGCCGCCCTGCCGTGGCAGGCACAGGCGGCACCCTCGAAGGCGCGCACGGGCCCGGGCCTGCTGACGATCGCCGGTGCGATCACGCGCAGCAACCGCGGTGCGCTGGACCCGGCGCTGGACCAGCTGATGGTCAAGCACGCCACCCGCTTCGACAACGCGTGGGAGTTCGATGCCGCCATGCTGGCCCGGCTGCCGAGCGTGTCCATCCGGCCCACGCTCGAGTACGACGCCAGGCCGCACACCTTGAGCGGCCCCTTGCTCGCGACGGTGGTCGCGGCCGCCGGCGTCGCGCCGGATGCGCCGGTGGTGCTGGCCCTGCGGGCGATCGACGGCTACACCGTCGCGGTGAGCCTGGCCGACGCCCGCCGCTACCGCATGATCGTGGCCACGGCGCTGGACGGCGTGCCGCTGAGTCTCGGTGGCCTGGGGCCGCTGTGGGCCGTCTACGACGCCGACCGGCTCGCAGAATTCAAGGGCAAGCCGCTCAAGGAGCGCTTCGCGCTGTGCCCGTGGGGGCTGTACTTCATCGAGGTGAAGACCGTTTGACGGCGGGATCACCCGCCCGCTGATCGATCCGCCGCGCGCCGGCGGCGCTCAGAGGCTGAGAGGCTATCGGATGCACCCGCGCCGGGGTGCCCAAGGGCGCTGGGGTAGGCGCGTCGCGCAGCCCAGGCTCATGCCTGGGCAAGCGGCGCAACACCCCCCAGCGC
>JAYSLR010000715.1:0-2438 GCA_043725365.1 Rhizobacter sp.
CCAGGAAGGCTGGCGCGCCACGCCGGCCCAGGCCGCGCTGATCGTGCGCCGCGTGGCTGACGCGCTCGCCTACGCCCACAGCAAGGGCGTGGTGCACCGTGACATCAAACCCGCCAACATCTTCATGGTCGGCCGCGCGCAGCCGCGGGTGCTCGACTTCGGCATCGCCCGCGTCGCGCACCAGCACGAGGCTGCCGCGAGCGGCGACATCGCGGCCGGCTCGCCCTACTACATGGCGCCCGAGCAGGTCCGGCACGAGCAGGTCGACCGGCGTGCCGACGTGTTCTCGCTCGGGGTCGTGCTGTACGAACTGCTGACCGACCTGAAGCCGTTCCGCGGCAACACGCTCGACGAAATCACCGTCGCGGTACTGAAGCACGATCCGCCGTTCGCGCACCTCGTCGACCCGGCCGTGCCCGAGGCCCTGGCGCAGATCACCGCCAGGGCGCTGTCGAAGAACCCCGAGCACCGGTTCCGTTCGGCGCGCGCGCTCTCGCGCGAACTGAGCCACTGGCTCGCCGAGAACACCGTCACCTCCGACGGCGACGTGCAGGTCGGCTCCGCACGCCGCCACCGACCGCTTTGGCTCGCGCTCGTCGCGTTCGTCACGCTGGCGCTCGGCACGATCGCCTGGACGCTGCTCGGGGCGCAGCGCTCGGTCGCACCCACGCCGCGGCAGGCCGCGGCCGCGAGCGCACCGGTGGAGATGCCCGCGCTCGCGGCATCGACCGCGCCGGCGGTCGCACCGGCCGTCGCGGCGTCGATCGCACCCAACGCCGACACCACACCGGCCCCGGCGGCAACGCTGCCCATGGCCCCGCCGCTCGTCCGCGAAGCGGAGGAAACATCGAAGGAACGGCGTGCCCGCGAGGCGCGCGAACGCGAGGCCCGGCTCGCCGCCGCGGCCACGCCGCCCAGGCCGGCGGCGCCCGCGCCCACCGGCATCGTGCGGATCGCGATCAGCCCCTGGGGCGAGGTCGAGGTCGACGGCAAGACCGCCGGCACGTCACCGCCGTTGACCGAACTCAGCCTGAGCGCGGGCCGGCACCAGATCGTGGTCCGCAACACCGACCTGCCGGCCTACAGCGGCGCCGTCAACGTCACCGCCGACCAGCCCGTCTCCTTCAAGCACAAGTTCTGACGATGAAACTCCTGCGCACCGCGACGACCCTCCTGCTCGGCAGCCTGCTCGCGGCCTGCGCGCTGCCGCCGCCGGCACCGCCCGGGCTGCTCGACGTGGCCGAACGGCCGGCCGAGAAGGCCCTGCTCGCCGGCCTGCGTGCCTACGACGACGCCCAGTACCCGCAGGCCGAGCAGTTGCTGACGCAGGCCCTGCAGACCGGGCTGGCCTCGCCGCGCGACCGGGCAGCGGCGCACAAGCAGCTCGCGTTCATCTACTGCACCAGCCGGCGCATGCCGGCCTGCGAGGCCGAATTTCGCGCCGCGCGCCGCGACGACCCGGCCTTCACGCTGAGCAAGGCCGAGGCCGGCCACCCGCTGTGGGGACCGGTGTGGCAGCGGGTGCGGCAATAATCGGGGCCGATGCCCGAAGCCAACTCCCCGCCCTTCCGATTTCAGCTGCGCGTCTACTGGGAAGACACCGACGCCGGCGGCGTGGTCTTCTACGCCAACTACCTGAAGTTCTTCGAGCGCGCCCGCACCGAGTGGCTGCGCTCGCTCGGCCACGGCCAGGAGCGGTTGCGCGCCGAGACCGGCGTGGTCTTCATCGTCACCGACACGACGCTGCGCTACCTGAGCCCGGCGCGCCTGGACGACCTGCTCGCGGTCACGGTCGAGGTGCGCCACGCCGGCCGCGCCCAGATGACGATCGCGCAGCAGGCCTGGCGCCAGGCGCCGCAAGGCGACACGCTGCTGGCCGAAGGCACGATCCGCATCGGCTGCGTCGACGCCGGAACTTTCAGGCCGCAGCGCATTCCGAGTGCGATCGTCGAAACGCTGTTCCCCTCCCTCACCAGCACCAGCCTCACCGGATGAATCAAGACTTCTCGATCTTCACGCTAGTCACCCAGGCGAGCTTCGTCGTCCAGCTCGTGATGGCCGGGCTGATGATCGCCTCGCTCGCCAGCTGGACCGTGATCTTCACGAAGCTGTTCGGTCTGAAGCGCATCCGCAACGCGAACGAGGATTTCGAGCGCGAGTTCTGGGCCGGCAAGAACATCAACGACCTGTACGCCGACGCCGTCAAGCGCACCGACGGCTCGCCGATGGAGCGCATCTTCGCCTCCGGCATGCGCGAGTTCATGAAGCTGCGCGAGCGCCGTGTCGTCGACCCCGGCGCGCTGCTCGACGGCGCACGCCGCGCGATGCGCGCGAGCTTCCAGCGCGAGCTCGACACGATCGAGGCGCACCTGTCGTTCCTCGCCACCGTCGGCTCGGTGTCGCCCTACGTCGGCCTGTTCGGCACGGTGTGGGGGATC
>JAYSLR010000716.1:0-4533 GCA_043725365.1 Rhizobacter sp.
TGTGCGAGACCACGAGGATCGCCTTGGTCGGCATCGCCTTGCTGGTCCACAGCTCCAGGATGTCCTCGCGCAGGCGCTCGCCGGTGAGCACGTCCAGCGCCGAGAAGGCCTCGTCCATCAGCAGCACCTCGGGCTCGACGTGCTCACCGGCGAGCGCCTGCGCGAGGACATCCTGGAGCTGTGGACCAGCAAGGCGATGCCGACCAAGGCGATCCTCGTGGTCTCGCACAACATCGAGGAAGCGGTGCTGATGGCCGACCGCGTGCTGATCTTCGCCAGCGACCCCGGCCGCGTGCGCTTCCAGCTCGCGGTGCAGCTGCCGCGCCCGCGCAACCCCGAGAGCCCCGAGGTGCGCCAGCTGATCGACGAGGTCTACGCGCTGATGACCGCCGGCAGCGGCCGCGCCGGCCGCACCCCGACCGGCGAGCCGGCGCCGCTGCAGCTCGCCGAGCGCCTGCCCGAGGCCGACGTGGCGCGCATGGAAGGCCTGCTGGAGCTGCTCGCCGGCGACGGCTTCCGCGGTCGCGCCGACCTGCCGCGCCTGGCCGAGGAGACCGAGCTCACCGACGACGAGCTGCTGCCGCTCGCGCAGGCGGTGTCGCTGCTCGGCCTGGCGCGGCTGGCGGCCGGCGACCTGCACCTGACGCCGCTCGGCCAGCGCTACGTCGAGGGCGAGCACACGCTGCGCCAGGAGTTGTTCGGCCAGCAGCTGCTCGCGCACGTGCCGCTGGCGGCCCACATCCGCCACAGCCTGGAGCAGGAGGCCTCGGGCGAGCTGCCCGAGGAGCCGTTCCTGCGCCTGCTCAGCGAAAGCCTGGACGCCGCCGAGGCCGAGCGCGTGCTGCACACCGCGATCGAATGGGGCCGGCACGGCGAGGTGTTCGAATACAACTACACGACCGGCCTGATCCACCTGCCGCGGGGCGAGGAAGACGCCGACGCCCCGGCCTGAATGGAACCCCTCGGCTGCGGAATACCGCGACCGATCCCCCGCGGGGATGCGGGCCGGCGAGGGCCGCGGAGCGCGCTACGCCGCCGCGCCGAACAGGTGGCCGGCGCCCGCGGTGATCGCCATCGCCAGCGCGCCCCAGAACGTGACGCGCCAGGCCGCGACCCAGGGCGGCGCGCCGCCGGTGCGCGCGGCCACGCCGCCGAGCAGTGCCAGGAAGACGAGCGAGGTCGCGCAGACCGCCGCGATCAGCGCGGCGGCCGGCGCGAGCGCCGCCACCAGCAGCGGCAGCGCGGCGCCCACCGCGAAGCTGGCCGCCGACGCCAGCGCCGCCTGCACCGGACGCGCCGCCAGCGCCTCCGAGATGCCGAGCTCGTCGCGCGAATGGGCGCCGATCGCGTCGTGCGCCATCAGCTGCACGGCCACCTCCGCGGCCAGCGGCGGCGTGAGCCCGCGGCCGACGTAGATCGCCGCGAGCTCGCGGTGCTCGGCGTCGCCGTCGGTGGCCAGTTCGGCGCGTTCCTTGGCGATGTCGGCGGCCTCGGTGTCGGCCTGGGAATGGACCGACACGTACTCGCCGGCGGCCATCGACATCGCACCCGCCACCAGCCCGGCGACGCCGGCGACGAGCACCGCGCCGTGCGTGCCGTTCGCGGCCGCCACGCCGAGCAGCAGGCTCGCGGTCGAGACGATGCCGTCGTTGGCGCCGAGCACGGCGGCGCGCAGCCAGCCGACGCGGTCGCTGCGATGCCACTCGCGGTGCCGCGCCGCGACCCTCATGGCGTCAAGCCGACGTGCGGCGGCAGGTGGTTCGTGTTCAAGGGCCTCTCCCGGATGCAGTCGATCGGGCATGATGCCCCGGTCACGTGACGACATCAATGCGCGCGCACGCCGTGGCACCCGCCGCCGTTGACCGGCATCAAGCTCCGCACGACCCCGCAGGGTCGGCGCCGCGGCCGCTCAACGCCGCAGCGCCAGCACCAGCACGCCGCCGGCGATCAGCGCGATGCCCAGCCAGTCGCGCGGCGCGGGGCGCTCGCCGAGAAAGACGACGGCGAACAGCGCGACCAGCACGACGCTGAACTTGTCCACCGGCGCGACCTTCGAGGCCTCGCCGATCTGGAGCGCCCGGAAGTAGCAGACCCAGGACGCGCCGGTGGCCAGGCCCGACAGGCCGAGAAAGGCCCAGGTCCGCCCCGGCAGCGCGAACGGATTCGACCATTTGCCGCTGAAGCCGATGAACGCCGACAGCACCGCGGTGATGATCCCCGTGCGCACCAGCGTGGCGAGATCGGAATCGACGCCCTGGATGCCGATCTTCGCGAAGATCGCCGTCAGCGCGGCGAACGCGGCCGACAGCAGCGCCCAGAAGAACCAACCGTGAATCGCTGTCATGATGGGGCCACCTTTCATCCGTCGCGCGAACATCATGCATCGAACCGACGGGGCCGTTGCGGACCGCTTCATCAGCGCCGGCCGGCGCACGGTGGTGGCGTTGCTGGCCGCGTTCGCGCTCTGGCCGGCGTGCGGCGTCGCGCAGCCGATCGAGGTGCGGGTCGAGAAGCGCGGCGATCTCGTGGTGGTGGACGTCGAGGCGACCGTGGCCGCCCCGCCGCAGCAGGCCTGGGCCGTGCTCACGGACTACGACCACATGGCGAGCTACCTGTCGATGCTGAAGTCCAGCGCGATCGTCGCGCGCAGCGGCAACACGCTGCAGGTGGAGCAGACCGGCGAGGCGCACCGCGCGTTCCTGCACTTCACGTTCCGCAGCCTGCGCACGGTGGAACTGGTGCCGGGGCGGGAGATCCGCTCGCAACTGATCAGCGGCGACTTCAAGAGCTACGTGTTCCGCACCCGCATCGCCGCGAAGGGCGCGCAGACGCAGATCAGCCACCACGGCGAGTACGTGCCGACGCGCTGGGTGCCGCCGGGCATCGGGCCGGCGCTGATCAAGGACGAGACGACCCGGCAGTACGAGGAGCTGATCGCCGAGATGCTGCGGCGCGAACGCGCTGCCGCGGCGACACGGGCGCCCGATCCCGCCGCGTCGGTGCCGCCGCGCTGAGCCGCGCGGGCAGCGCGTCGCGTAGGACTCCTACTACGGTCGCTGGCGGCAAATGCCGCTGTCGCCGCCGGCCGGCCGGCCCGAGACTGCGCCCATCGAATCAAAGGGGAGCGGTCCATGCAACACCTGTCCAAACTCGCCATCGCGTTCGCCGCCACGGCGTTCGCCGGCGCGGCGGCCGCGCAAGTGACGTTCTACGAGGACCCTGGATTCCGGGGTCGTTCGTTCACCACCGATCACCCGATGCGAAGCTTCGAACGCGTGGGCTTCAACGATCGCGCCTCGTCGGTCAGGGTCCAGGGCGGGCGCTGGGAAGCCTGCGAAGACCCGCAATTCAACGGCCGCTGCGTGATCCTGCGGCCGGGCCGCTACGCGTCGCTGGCGGCGATGGGACTGAACGACAAGTTCTCGTCGGTGCGTCCGGCAGGTCGCGGCGATCCCGGCGATGGCGCCGATCGCGATCGGCGAAGCGATCAGGGCGACGGCGATCGCGCCGATCGCAATGGGCGCGGCGACCGGGGCGACGGCGACCGGTACGCGGCGGTCCCCGTCTACGACGCCCATCGGCGCGACGGCGAACGGCTGTACCAGGCCGACGTGACCGCGGTGCGCGCGGTCGTCGGGCCGCCCGAGCAGCGCTGCTGGGTCGAGCGCCAGCAGATCGACAGCGATCGGCAGAGCGCCAACATCCCGGCCGGCATCGCCGGCGCGGTGATCGGCGGGATCCTGGGTCACCAGGTCGGCGGCGGCACCGGCAAGGACCTGGCCACCGCCGGCGGCGCGGTCGCGGGCGCGGTCGTCGGTGCCAACATCGGGCGCGGCGGCAGCACGGAACGCGACGTGCAACGCTGCGCCAGCGTGCCCGGCGACGGTCGCCCCGACTACTGGGACGTGAGCTATGTGTTCCGCGGCCAGGAACACCGCGTGCAGATGCAGACGCCGCCGGGCCGCACCGTCACGGTCAACCGCCAGGGCGAACCCCGGGTGTGACGCCGTGGCACGAGGACGAACCCCATGAGCACCGCCGGACTCCTGCTGGCGACAGCGGTTCTGCTGCCGGCCGTCGCGCTGGCGGCCTGGACGCTGCGGGCGATGGCCCGCGCGGACGAGGAACTGCGCCACTTCGTCAACTTCGAAGGCATGCACTTCGAAGAGTGAGCGCCGCGACCACGTCAACAAAGGAAGGCCACCATGTCATTCGCGCTCTATCTGATCGGCTTTGCGCTGCTCACCGGCGGCATCGCCTGGGCCCTGGTCACCGCGGGCGTGCCGACGCTGTACGTGGCGATCGCCTGCGTGATCCTGGTGGGCCTGGGCATCATCTCCGGCGTGGCCCGGACGCGGACCAAGGACCCGTCGGGCTGACCCCGACAGCGCGGGCGTCGGCCCGCTCTACGCGCGCTTCGCGCGCAGGTGGGCGAGCGGCAGCGCCGCGCCGGCCTTGACCTCGCCGAGCGAGAAGCTGGTGTGCAGGTCCTTCACGTGCGGCAGGTGCAGCAGCGTGTCGCGCGAGAACTTC
>JAYSLR010000717.1:0-5800 GCA_043725365.1 Rhizobacter sp.
GGCCGCCCGGCGGAATGTGCAACCCTGCATCCACGGGGCGCGCGAGCGCGTAGTTGCAGGTGTGAACCGGTGGAGCGCTGGTCCGCGCCGCCCGTGCAACTTTCCCGCATCCTCGGGGCTCCAATTTCGGGTCGCAGGAATATACTGATTGCAGAGGTTTGTTTTGATCAAGATTCACGCAGCCGACGGGCATTACAAGGGGTCACTCATGGGTGCCAAACTCAAGGTCGCCGGGTGGTTGGCCGTCGGCGCAGTCGCCGGCGCACTCGCCACGATGCAATTGCAGGCCACCGCGCGCAACGGCGTGTCGCAGTTGCCGCTCGAAGAGCTGCAGCAGTTGGCCGCCGTGTTCGGGATGATCAAGACCGATTACGTCGAACCGGTCGACGAGAAGAAGCTGATCAACGACGCGATCGGCGGCATGGTTTCAGGCCTCGATCCGCACTCGCAGTATTTCGACAAGAAGTCGTTCAAGGAATTTCGCGAGGCGACCACCGGCCGCTTCGTCGGCATCGGCATCGAGATGGGCATGGAAGACGGCCTGGTCAAGGTCGTCAGCCCGATCGAAGGCTCGCCGGCTTTCCGCGCCGGACTCAAGAGCGGGGACCTGATCACGAAGATCGACGACACGCTGGTCAAGGGCCTGACGGTCGACCAGGCCGTCAAGAAGATGCGCGGCGATCCGCAGACCAAGGTCGTGCTGACGGTGTTCCGCAAGAGCGAGAGTCGCAGCTTCCCGGTGACGATCGTGCGCGAGGAGATCCGCACCCAGAGCGTGCGCTCGAAGATCATCGAGCCGGGCTACGCCTGGTTGCGCGTGAGCCAGTTCCAGGATCGCACGGTCGAGGACTTCGCGAAGAAGCTCGAGGAAATCTACAAGCAGGACCCGAACCTGAAGGGTCTGGTGCTCGACCTGCGCAACGATCCGGGCGGCCTGCTCGAGGGTGCGGTCGCGGTCGCGTCGGCATTCCTGCCGGCCGATGCCGTCGTCGTCTCGACGAATGGGCAGATCGCCGAGTCGAAGCAGACCTTCAAGGCCACGCCCAGCGACTATCTGCGCCGCGGCGGCAGCGACCCGTTGCGGCGCCTGCCCGAGGCGCTGAAGAAGGTGCCGCTGATCGTGCTCGTCAACGAGGGTTCGGCCTCGGCCAGCGAGATCGTCGCCGGCGCGTTGCAGGACCAGAAGCGCGCGACCATCATGGGGGCGCAGACCTTCGGCAAGGGCTCGGTGCAGACCGTGCGCCAGCTCTCGCCCGACACCGCGCTGAAGATCACGACCGCGCGCTACTACACGCCGAGCGGCGCGTCGATCCAGGCCAAGGGCATCGTGCCCGACGTGATGCTCGACGAGACTGCCGAGGGCAACCTGTTCGCGGCGCTGCGCACCCGCGAGGCCGATCTGGACAAGCACATCACCAGCGGCCAGGGCGCCGAGGTGAAGGACGAGGCGCGCGAGAAGGCACGCGAGGAAGCGCGCAAGAAGCTCGAGGAAGAAACCCTCAGGAACGCGGCCGCGCCACTCAAGCCGCCGCCGGAGTTCGGCTCGGCCGAGGACTTCCAGCTCGCCCAGGCGCTGAACCGCCTGAAGGGCAAGCCGGTGCTGGTCAGCAAGACCGCGGTCGAGCGCAAGACCGAGACCGTGAACTGATCCCGGCCGCGATCACCCGGACGCCCGTGCCATCCACAGGCGTCTTTGTTTGTATCCTCGGGCGATGAACGACGACCAGCTGCTGCGCTACTCGCGCCACATCCTGCTCGACGAGCTCGGCATCGAGGGCCAGCAGCGACTGCTCGCCGCGCACGTGCTCGTGATCGGCGCCGGCGGGCTGGGCTCGCCGGTGGCGCTGTACCTCGCCACCGCCGGCGTCGGCACGCTGACGATCGTCGACGACGACAGCGTCGACCTGACCAACCTGCAGCGCCAGATCGTGCACAGCGTCGAGCGCATCGGGCAGGCGAAGGCCGAGTCGGCCGCGCAGACGCTGCGCGCGATCAACCCGGAGGTGCGCGTGCACGCGCTGCGCGAGCGCGCCGATGCGCAGCGCCTGCTGGCGCTGGTGGCGCAGGCCGATGTGGTCGTCGACTGCAGCGACAACTTCGCGACCCGCCACGCCGTCAACGCGGCCTGCGTCGCGCATGCGAAGCCGCTGGTTTCGGGCGCGGCGATCGGCTTCGACGGCCAGGTCTCGGTCTACGACACCCGCGATCCGGCGCAGCCCTGCTATGCCTGCCTGTTCCCGCCCGACGCGGTGTTCGAGGAGGTGCGCTGCGCGACGATGGGCGTGTTCGCGCCGCTGGTGGGCATCATCGGCAGCGTGCAGGCCGCCGAGGCGCTGAAGCTGCTGGCCGGCGTCGGCCGTTCGCTCGCTGGCCGCCTGCAGATGCTCGACGCGCGCACGATGGAGTGGACCGAGATCGGCATGTTCCGCAGTGGCGGTTGCCCGGTGTGCGCGCAGCGCGGCAGGACTACTCGACGCTGATCTTCGCGCTCGCGATGACCTTGGCCCAGCGATCGATCTCGCTCTTCAGGAAGGCGGCGAACGCCTGAGGCCCGCGCGCATCGACGCGGAAGCCCTGCGTCTTCGCGCGCTCGGCGATGTCGGGGTTGGCCATGATCTTCAGCACCTCGGCGCCGAGCTTGTCGACGATCGCGTCGGCCGTGCCGGCCGGCACCATCATCGCGGTCCAGTTCTCGACCAGCAGCGTCGGCATGCCGGCCTCGGCGGTGGTCGGCACGTCGGGGACGGCCGGATGGCGCGCGCTGCTGCAGATCGCGAGCGCGCGCAGCTTGCCGGCCTTCACTTGCGAGATCGACTCCGGGAAGTTCGAGAAGATCACGTCGAGCTGGCCGCCCATCAGGTCGGCGATCGACGGCGCGCCGCCCTTGTAGGGAACGTGCTGGATCTCGGTCTTCGCGATCTCGTTGAACAGCGCCAGCGTCAGGTGCGGCGGCGTGCCGTTGCCGCTGGAGCCGGCGTTCAGCTTGCCGGCCTTCGCGGCACCGACCAGGTCCTTCAGCGTGTGGATCTTGCTCGTCACCGGCACGACGATCAGCATCGGCGAGCCGGCCATCAGCGCGACCGGCTTCAGGTCCTTGACGAAGTTGTACGGCGCCTTCGGGAACAGCGTGTAGTTGGCCGCGTGCGTCAGCGTGATCGCCAGCAGCGTGTTGCCGTCGGGCGCGGACTTGGCAGCCGCATCGGCACCGATCTGGCCACCGCCGCCGGGCCGGTTGTCGACCACGACGTTGACCTTCCAGCGTTCACCGAGCTGCTGGCCGACGAGCCGCGCCATCACGTCGGTCAGCCCGCCGGGCGGGAACGGCACGATGTAGCGCAGGGTCGCGCCGGCCTTGGGGTAGTCGCCCCCCTGCGCCCACACCGCGCCGGGCAAGGTGGCGGCCGGCAGTGCTGCCAGCGCGCCGAGCATCAGTTCACGTCGTTGCATTGCTGTTGTCTCCGTTGAATCGCCCGCAGGCTGCCGCGCGGCGCGGCATGCTGCGAGCCTGGTTGAAGGGTCGTTCGCTGAAGTTCTTCTAGACGGCGCGCAGGCTCTTCAGCGCCGCTTCGCCGACGTTCAGGCCCTCGGCCTGCGCCTCGCGCAGCAAGGCCTCGCGCCGCGCACCGGGCAGCCGGACACCGTCGTCGACGAGCATCTCGCGCACCAGCACCTCGACCCGGTCGAGGAAGCCCTCGCGTCCCGCCAGCGCATCCGGGTCGATCACGATGAAGGTCTGACCGATGCGTGGCCGGTTGCCCTCGTCGACGAAGAAGCTCGACGCCTCGAAGCCGAAGTTCGCGCCGATCAGCGCCGTCACGAGCAGCTCGACGACGAGCGCGAGCATCGCGCCCTTCGGGCTCGAGACCGCGCCGATCGGCAGCATCGAGCCCTCGAGACCGGCCTTCGGGTCGGTGGTCGGGTGGCCTTGCGCATCGAGCGCCCAGCCGGCGGGAATGCTCTTGCCTTCTTTCGCCGCGACCATCAGCTTGCCGCGCGCCACCTCGGACAGGCTCAGGTCGATCATCAGCGGGATCGCGTCGCCGCGCCGCGGGAAGATCGCCGCGATCGGGTTGGTGCCGTAGATCGGGTGCTTGCCACCGGCTGCGGGCATCGCCGCCGGCGAGTTCGCGAAGCCGAGCCCGACCATGCCCGCCTCGGCCGCAGCGCGCAGGTGGTCGATCACGACGCCGCAGTGGTGACTGTTCGCGACACCGACGATGCTGATGCCGAATTCGCGTGCTCGCGCGACCGCCTCGCGCACCGCGAGCTCGCAGGCGGCGAACGCGAGGCCTTCCTGGGCGTCGACGATCGCCGCCGCACCCTTGCTCTTGACGATCGCCGGCACGGCCGCGCCGTTCACCCGCCCATTGCGCAGGTGGCCACCGTATTGCGCGACGCGACTCAGCCCGTGCGAACCTAGCCCCTGCGCTTCCGCCAGCACCAGCGCCCGCGCGGTCGCCCGCGCCATCGCCGCATTGGCGCCGGCGGCCTGAAGCGCCGCGGTCACCAGAGTGCGCGCTTCGTCCATCGAGATGCGGGCCATCAGGCGAGTTCCTCCAGCAGCTTCTGTGCAATCATGAACGAGACGCGCTCGTTCGACTCGCCGGAGACACCGGCGATGTGCGGCGTCAGCACCAGGTTCGGGCAGCCTGCAAACACGCCGCCGGCCGGCAGCGGCTCGGCTTCGAACACGTCGAGTGCGGCGCCGCCCAGGCGGCCCGCCTTGAGCGCGGCGGCCAGCGCCCCCTCGTCGACGACACCGCCGCGCGCCGAGTTGATCAGCACCGCGCCCTTCTTCATCGCCCCGATGCGCGTCGCGTCGAACAGCCGGCGCGTCGAGTCGACCAGCGGCACGTGCAGGCTGATGACGTCGGCGCTCGCGGTCACCTCGTCGAGCGAAGCACAGCGCACGCCGGCCTGTCCGAAGGCCGGATGCGTCCTGTCCATCATCGCGTCGAACGCGATCACGTCCATGCCCAGGCCCAGCGCAAGCTTCGCGGTCAGCTGGCCGATCGAGCCGAACCCGACCAGCCCGAGCGTCTTGCCGCCGATCTCGCGGCCGTTGCTCAGCGCGTTGCGCGGCCATTGGCCGGCGACCACGTCCGAAGTGGATTGATACGCACCGCGCAGCAGCAGCATCGCGGTCGCGATCACGTACTCGGCGACGCTGAGCGCGTTCGCACCGGTCGCCGGAATGACCTTGATACCGCGCGCCTCGCACGCCGGCACGTCGATGTTGTCGAGGCCGACGCCGAGCCTGCCGACGACGCGGCAGGTCGCCAGCGCGGCCAGCAGTTCGCCCCGGACCTGCGTCCGGTTGCGCACGATGATCGCATCGGCACGCGCCCCCTCGGCATGCAGGCGCGCCGCGTCGTCGACGAGCTTCGGGTCGTACAGCACCTCGTGTCTCGCCCGCAGCTGCGCGACGGCGCGCTCGTCCATGAATTCGGTGATCACGATTCGCATCGGCTGGTCTCTCGCCTGTTCTTGAAATTCACGCGCGTGTCGATGTCGGGCCGGGGAAGACCGCCGGCCCGACACCGATCGCGCCCGGGATCAGGCCGACTCGAACAGCCGCGTCAGCACGAACTCGCGGTGGCCGAGCGCCTCAGCGGCGGTCAGGCGACCGTTGGCGGTGCGCAGCATGCACTCGAGCAGCTTGTCTCCGGCCTGGTCGAGGTTGATCTCGCGCTGCAGCAGCCCCGAGGTGTCGACGTCGATGTGCTCGCTCATCAGCCGCACCGTGCGCGGGTTCGCGCAGATCTTGATGACCGGCACGATCGGGTTGCCGATCACGTTG
>JAYSLR010000718.1:0-4589 GCA_043725365.1 Rhizobacter sp.
CCAGGAAGCTGACCTGTTCGCCGTCGACGCGCCGCGCCACGTTGATGCCGACGACGCGGCCCTGCTCGTCCAGCGCGGGCCCGCCGCTCATGCCGGCACTGAGCGCGCCGCCGAAGAAGATCTGCGGGTAGAAGCTGCGCGTCACGAGGCCGTTGTAGGTGCCCTCAGTGACCGCGAAGCCGACGTCGAGCGGGTTGCCCAGCGAGTAGATGCGCTCGCCCTGCGCCAGCGGCTGCGTGTCGGGGCGGAACGCCAGCGCGTCGAAGGCGGGCGGTGGCCGGGTCGTGTCGGCGGCCTTCAGCAGCGCGAGGTCGTGCAGCACGTCGAGCTGCAGGATCTGCAGCGGGGCCTCGCGGCCGTCGGCCGTGACGTACACGAGGTCGTGGCGTTCGGGTTTCAGCGCCGCCTCGGCGACAACGTGGAAGTTGGTGATGATGTGGCCTTCACGCGAGACCACGAAGCCCGAGCCGACCGAGGTCTGGCTCGCGCGCCCCTTCAGCACCGTGCGGATCTGCAGCAGCTGCGAACGCGCCTGCTCGTAGACCTTGCGCGCCGACAGCGAGATCGGCGCCGAGGCGGCGCCGGCGGCCGGTGCCGGGGCGGCAGTGGACGCCGCCGGGGCGGTCTGGGCGAGTGCTGCGCGCGGCGCCCCGAGCGCCAGCCACAGCGCGACGAGGAGCAACGCGGCGTGGCGCGGCGGGAACGACTTCATCGAAATTCATTCTACGGGGCGCGCCCGACCCGCGCGGCTTGGGGTGTGTTTCCCCGCTGTTGTCTCGTCGTGCGGCACGCTAAATTCAAGTCCAGCCCATTCCCACAACATTCACTCGCATCGTTGGAGAACCCGCCCATGCAACGCCGCAGTTTCGTTGTCGCCGGCACCGCGTTGATCGCGCTGCCCGCCTTCGTCCAAGCCCAGACCGTCGAGAAGCCCAAGCTCACCCTCGCGGTGGGCGGCAAGAACCTGCTCTATTACCTGCCGCTGACGATCGCCGAGAGCCTGGGCTACTTCAAGGACGAGGGCCTGGACGTGACGATCGCCGACTTCGCGGGTGGCTCGCGCGCGCTGCAGGCGCTGATCGGCGGCAGCGCCGACGTGGTCTCGGGCGCGTTCGAGCACACGATCAACATGCAGGTGAAGGGCCAGCGCCTGCGCGCCTTCGTGCTGCAGGGTCGCGCGCCGCAGATCGTGCTCGGCATCAACCCCAAGACGATGCCCAACTTCAAGAGCGTCGCCGACCTCAAGGGCAAGAAGCTGGGCGTCACCGCGCCGGGCTCGAGCACCAACGTGCTCGCGAACTTCGTGCTCGGCAAGGCCGGGCTGAAGCCGACCGATGTGTCGATCATCGGCGTCGGCGCCGGCAGCGGCGCGGTCGCGGCGATGCGCGCCGGCCAGATCGACGCGATCAGCAACCTCGACCCGGTGATCACGCTGCTGGTGCGCTCCGGCGACCTGAAGATCGTCTCCGACACGCGCGTCGTCAGCGAGGCCGACCGGATCTTCGGCGGGCCGATGCCGGCCGGCTGCCTGTATACGCAGCAGAGCTTCATCGACAAGCACCCGGCGACCGCGCAGGCGCTGGCGAATGCGATCGTGCGCGCCGACAAGTGGATCCCGCACGCCGGCGCCGGCGACATCATCAAGGTCGTTCCCGAGAACTACCTGCTCGGCGACCGCGCGGTGTATGTCGACGCGTTCCTCGCCGCGAAGGGCGCGCTCTCGGTCGACGGCATGATTCCCGAGGCCGGGCCGGAAACGGCGCGCCGTGCGCTGGCCAGCATCGATCCGGAGATCGCCGGCGCGAAGATCGATCTGGCGGCGATCTACACGAACGAGTTCGTGAAGAAGGCGAACGCGAAGTACCCGAAGGGCTGACGTGGCGCCGGCCCCGGCACTGCAACTCATCGACGTCGCCTGCACCTTCGTCGCGAAAGACGATCCCGGCCAGCGCTACACCGCGGTGCGGGAGGTGAACCTGACCGTCGGCGCCGGCGAGTTCGTCTCGGTCGTCGGCCCGACCGGCTGCGGCAAGAGCACGCTGCTGAACGTCGCGGCCGGCCTGCTCGCGCAGAGCAGCGGCGACGTCCGTGTGTTCGGCGCGCCGCTGGCCGGCATCAACATTCGCGCCGGCTACATGTTCCAGTCCGAGAGCCTGATGCCATGGCGCACCGCGGCGCAGAACGTGATGGCCGGGCTCGAGTTCCGCGGCGTCGCCGACGCGCGCGCGCAGGCCGACGAGTGGCTGAAGCGCGTCGGCCTCGGTGGCTTCGGCGACCGTTATCCGCACCAGCTCTCGGGCGGCATGCGCAAGCGCGTCAGCCTCGCGCAGACGCTGGTGCTCGACCCCGACATCATCCTGATGGACGAACCGTTCTCGGCGCTCGACATCCAGACCCGCCAGCTGATGGAAAACGAGGTGCTCGCCCTCTGGGCTGCCAAGAAGAAGGCGGTGCTGTTCATCACCCACGACCTCGACGAGGCGATCGCGATGAGCGACCGGGTCGTGTGCCTCAGCGCCGGGCCAGGCTCGCACCCGATCGGCGAGTTCGCGATCGACCTGCCGCGCCCGCGCGATGTGGCCGAGGTGCGGGCGACGCCGCGTTTCGTCGAACTGCACCAGGCGATCTGGAGCGTGTTGCGCGACGAGGTGCTGAAGGGCTACCAGCAGCAGCTGGCGGCGTGACGGAGCCGCGCGCCATGTGGAGCCTCATCAAGCCGAGCGGTCGCAACCTGCGCGTCTGGCAGATCGGGCTGCTGGTCGTGATCTTCGCGGTCTGGCACGTGCTGACGAAGCCCGGGCTGATCCCGCCGTTCGTGTTCGAGAACGACCAGCAGGCCGCGTTCTTCTTCGGCGAGCCGGTGAAGGTGGCCGGGCGCATCTGGGCCTGGTTCGTCACCAACGCCGACATCTACCAGCATCTGTGGGTCACGCTGCTCGAGACGGTGCTCGCGTTCGGCATCGGCACCGTGCTCGGCCTGGCCTGCGGCCTGTGGCTCGCGCTGAGCCCGATGGCCGCGGCGATCACCGACCCCTACATCAAGGCGCTGAACAGCATGCCGCGCGTGATCCTCGCGCCGATCTTCGCCGTGTGGTTCGGTCTCGGCATCGCCAGCAAGGTTGCGCTCGGCGTGACGCTGGTGTTCTTCATCGTCTTCTTCAACGTCTACCAGGGCGTGAAGGAGGTGAGCCCGGTCGTGCTCGCGAGCGCACGCATGCTCGGCGCCTCGGGCAGGCAGTTGCTGCGGCACGTCTACCTGCCGAGCGCGACGAGCTGGGTCTTCAGCTCGCTGCACACCAGCGTCGGCCTCGCGTTCGTCGGCGCGGTGGTCGGCGAGTACCTCGGTTCGTCGCGCGGCGTGGGGTACCTGATCCTGCAGGCCGAGGGCTCGTTCGACATCAACACCGTGATGGCCGGCATCCTCGTGCTGACCGTGTTCGCGCTGATGCTCGACGGGGTTGTCAGCAAGCTGGAGAAGCGGCTGATGAAGTGGCAGCCGAAGACGAGCGAGACCGAGAAGCTCTAGCGGCCGACGCCGCACCGGCGCAGAATCTGGAGTCGCATTCTCGACAGGAGATGGCTATGTTGACACATGCTCCCGTGACCACGATGTTGCCGGTCAAGGACCTCGCCCGGGCCTGCCAGTTCTACGAAGGCCGGCTGGGCTTGAAGCCGATCGGGGCGCAGGCCGACGGCAAGTTCAGCTATGACTGCGGCGGCGCGACACTCGCGCTGTTCCCGAAGGACGGCGGCACCAAGGCCGATCACACCGCGATCAGCTTCCGCGTGCCCGACATCGCCGCCAGCATCGCCGAACTGCAGCGCGCCGGCGTGATGTTCGAGAACTACGACTTTCCGGGGCTGAAGACGGTCGAACACGTCTGCGTGCTCGGCGCGGAGAAAGCAGCCTGGTTCCTCGATACCGAAGGCAACATCCTGTGCCTGCACGAGGACCTGGCGTAACGCCTCACTTCGCCGTCGGCATCACGAATTCGGCGCCTTTGCCGATGCTTGCCGGCCAGCGCTGCATGATCGATTTCTGCTTGGTGTAGAAGCGCACGCCTTCCTCGCCGTAGGCGTGCATGTCGCCGAACAGGCTGCGCTTCCAGCCGCCGAAGCCATGCCACGCCATCGGCACCGGGATCGGCACGTTGATGCCGACCATGCCGACCTGGATGCGGCGCGAAAACTCGCGGGCGACATTGCCGTCGCTGGTGAAGCAGGCCACGCCGTTGCCGAACTCGTGTGCGTTGATCAGTTCGACCGATTCCTTCAGGTCGCGCACGCGCACGCACGACAGCACCGGGCCGAAGATTTCTTCCTTGTAGATGCGCATCCCGGGCGTCACGTGATCGAACAGCGTGCCGCCCGTGAAGAAGCCGTTCTCGTGCCCGGCGACCTTGAAGGGCTTGCCCGTTTGCGAGTTCACGCGCCCGTCGACGACGAGCGTCGCGCCTTCCTCGATGCCGACACCGATGTAGCCCTCGATGCGCTCCAGCGCCTGCTTCGTGACGCTCGGGCCCATCTCGGCGTCGAGCTCCATGCCGTTCTTGACCTTCAGCGTCCGCGCGCGCGCGGCCAGCTTCGGC
>JAYSLR010000719.1:0-6648 GCA_043725365.1 Rhizobacter sp.
ACGCGACCACGTGGAACCGCGGTTTGGCCAGCCTGCCGCAGCCGCTGCCGAGTTCCCACTCGGTCTCGCTCCATTCGTACGGCGCGGTCTCGCTGACGACCTTCGCCAGGTCGAGCCCGCTCATGCTCGGCGCGGCAGCCGCCTTCGCGATCGCCTCGTCGACGTGGGCCTGCGTCACCGCCTCGCCCAGCGCCAGCGTCAGGATGCAGCCGTTCTGCGCCCCCCGCGTGCGCAGCACGCGCGTCAGCCGGCGGGTGTCGATGTTCGCGATGGCGACCGTGCCTTCGCGCTCGAGGTACTGTGCCAGGGTCATCTCGCTTCGGAAGTTCGACGCGAGCAGCGGCAGGTCCTTGATGACCAAGCCGGCGGCGAAGACCTTCTTGGCCTCGACGTCTTCGGTGCTGATGCCGTAGTTGCCGATGTGCGGGTAGGTCAGCGTGACGATCTGCCGGCAATAGCTCGGGTCCGTCAGGATCTCCTGGTAGCCGGTCAGCGCGGTGTTGAACACCACCTCGCCGACCGTGTGGCCGGCAGCGCCGATCGAGATGCCGCGGAAAACCGTGCCGTCTGCGAGTGCCAGGACCGCCTGGGCTTGTGGGAACAGCAGTTGCGCGGGCACCGGATTCTCCGTTCTGTGCGCGCCCAGCTCTGCCGTTCGAGCCGGGGGCTCGTCAAGCGTGGAACAGTCGAGAAAACCGAAGGAGTTTTCGTCGCAAGAACCGGCGCTTCCATGCTCTGGAAGCAGCTCTGGAAGAGCACGGTTTTCGCCGGGCGGGTGGGTTAAGGGTAAACCTTGGAATTATAGACCACCCGCCTGGTTCGAGAGGTCGCGCAGAGCCCGCCTCGTAGACTCGCCCGATGCCAGACCCGAACCTTCCGCTGCCGCGCGCCTCCGACGGCGGCAACGCCATAGCGCTGCTGTGCGCGGCGCTCGCGGCCGCGTGCTTCGTCGGCATGGACAGCACCATCAAGCTGCTCGCGCCTCGCTACGACACCGTGCAGCTGAGCTTCTTCCGTTTCGCGGGCGGCTGTGCGTTCGCGGTGCCGCTGTGGTGGTGGCGGCGCTCGCCGCTGCCGACAGGCGCGGCCTGGCGCTTGCATCTGCTGCGCAGTGGGTTCCTGCTGGCGTCGCTGCTCGGCTACTTCCATGCGCTGAAGACGCTGCCGCTGGCTCTCGCGGTCACGATCTCGTACCTGGCGCCGATCTTCGTCGCCGCGCTGTCGGTGCCGGTGCTGGGCGAGCGGCCGTCGGCGTCGATCTGGCTTGCAGTTGCGGCGGGGCTGGCAGGCGTGTCGATCTCGGTCTGGCCCGAACTGGCCGACGGCCTCACGCAAGTGTCGCTGCCGCGCCTGCTCGGCATGGCCAGCGCGGCCGGCGCGGCACTGGCGTTCGCCGGCGTGCTGCTGCTGGCACGGCGGCAGGCCAGCCGCGATTCGCGCTGGACCATTCTGCTGGTGCAGAGCGTGCTGCCGATGTTGCTGCTCGCCGCGCCTGCGGCCTGGCACTGGCAGCCGGTGCCGGCGGCGGACAGCGGGCTGATCCTGCTCGCCGGCGGCCTCGGCACGCTCGGGCTGCTCGGCATCACGCACGCGTTCACGACGCTGGAGGCCAGCCGCGTGGCACCGTTGGACTACACCGGCTTCGTCTGGGCGGCGCTGCTCGGCTACTGGCTGTTCGGCGAACTGCCGACACCGAGCACCGCCGCCTCGGCATTGCTGATCATCGGCGGCTGCCTGCTGTTGCTGCGCCGCTGAGTCAGGCGGTCAGCGCGGCGATGCCGGCCTTCGCGATCTGCGCGTCCTCGTGCGACTTGACGCCGCTGACGCCGACCGCCCCCGCGCACTGCCCGTCGAGCAGGATCGGCACGCCGCCCTCGAGCAGGCCCTCGATCTCGGGCACGCTCAGGAACGAGGTGCGGCCCTGGTTGATCATGTCTTCGTAGCCCTTGGTCTCGCGCCGGCCGAGCGCTGCAGTTCGCGCCTTGGCCGGCGCGATGTGGGCCGAGACCGGCGCGGCCCCGTCCAGGCGCTGCAGCCACAGCAGGTGGCCGCCGTCGTCGACGATCGCGATCGTCACGATCCAGCCGTTGGCCTGGGCCTCGGTCTCGGCCGCCGCGGCAACGCGCTTGACATCGGCCAGGGTCAGGAAGGGTTTGTTGTTCATCGTGGGCTCGTGGGGTTGGCGTCGACCGCCACTGTACGCAAGAACGCCGCGCCGGCCGCGCCGAGCTCGGGTTGCGTGCCAATTCGCCACGGCCTGCAAGGAGATTCGGCCGTGTCCCCCGGGGAACTAGAATGCCCGCAACGGGTCAGAACCCGTGTTACCCATCAAGGAGGCTCCATGAATCAACCCCTGCAAGCGACCGGTTACGCCGGCTACACCGGCGAGGTCACCTCACAGGAGCAGCGCAACCGCGTTCTGCGCAACACCTACTGGCTGCTCGCGCTGTCGATGGTGCCGACCGTGCTCGGCGCCTGGATCGGCGTCGCCACCGGCATCACCCAGGCGATGGGCCACGGGATGAGCGCCATCCTGTTCCTGGCCGGCGCATTCGGCTTCATCTTCGCGATCGAGAAGACCAAGAACTCGGCCGCGGGCGTGCCGGTGTTGCTGGGCTTCACGTTCTTCATGGGCCTGATGCTGTCGCGCCTGATCGGCGCGGTGCTCGGCATGGGCAACGGCGCGGGCTTGATCATGACAGCGTTCTCGGGAACGGCCGTCATCTTCGTCGGCATGGCGACCCTGTCGACGGTGATCAAGCGCGACCTGTCCTCGATGGGCAAGTTCCTGTTCGTCGGCCTGATCATGCTGATCGTCGCCGGCATCGCGAACATCTTCCTGCAGTCCAGCGCGCTGATGATCACGTTGTCGGTGGTGGCGATCGGCATCTTCTCGGCCTTCATCATCTACGACCTGAAGCGCGTGCGCGACGGCGAAGAGACCAACTACATCAGCGCCACGCTGTCGATCTACCTCGACCTGTACAACATCTTCCAGTCGCTGCTGTCGATCCTCGGGATCTTCGGCGGCAGCAGCCGCGACTGACTTGACGCGTCGCTGAACCCGCAAGGCCCCGTTCGGGGCCTTGTTCGTTTTGGCTTCGCCGAGGCAAACGCGGCCCGTTGCGGCCCTGCCCGCGTTCAGGCCTTGTCGAAGACCGCGATGCTCTCCACGTGCGCGGTGTGCGGGAACATGTTGACCGCCCCCGCCGCGCTGCAGCGGTAGCCGGCCTGATGCACCAGTAAGCCGGCGTCGCGCGCCAGCGTCGCCGGGTTGCAGCTGACGTAGACGATGCGCCGCGGAGCCGTGTAGCCCGACGCGAGCGACGCATCGGCATGCACGTCGGCCAGCGCCTTCGCGAGCGCGAATGCGCCCTCGCGCGGCGGGTCGACCAGCCACTTGTCGGCCGTGCCGAAGCCGGCCAGTTCCGCGGGCGTGATCTCGAACAGGTTGCGCGCGATAAAGCCGGCCTTGTTCGTCAGGCCGTTGACCGCCGCGTTCGCGCGCGAGCGCTGCACCAGCGCTTCGCTGCCCTCGATCCCGAGCGCCTCGCGCGCCATCGTGGCGATCGGCAGCGTGAAGTTGCCCAGGCCACAGAACCAGTCGATCACGCGCTCGTCCGTGCCCGCGGCCAGCAGGCGCAGCGCGCGCGTCACCAGCACGCGGTTGATGTGCGGGTTGACCTGGGTGAAGTCGGTCGGCCGGAACGGCATCGTGATGCCGAACTCGGGCAGCGCGTACGACAGCGGCGGGCCGTCGTCGCCGAGCGGGTGCACCGTGTCCGGGCCCTTGGGCTGCAGCCACCATTGAACCTCGTGGGCGGCGCCGAAGTCGCGCAGCCGTGCCAGGTCGGCCGCACTCAGCGGCTCCAGGTGGCGCAGCACCAGCGCCGTGACGGCGTCACCCACCGCAAGCTCGATCTGCGGCAGGCGGTCGCGCTGGTCCATGCCCGCGACCAGCTCGCGCAGCGGCATCAGCAGCGCGCTGACGTGCGGCGGCAGCACCTCGCAGCTGTCCATGTCGGCGACGAAGCTCGACTTGCGTTCGTGGAAGCCCACCAGCACCTTGCCCTTCTTCGCCACGTACCGCACCGACAGACGCGCTCGGTAACGGTAGCCCCAGGCGGGGCCCTCGATCGGCCGCAGCACACGCTCGGCCTTCACCTTGCCGAGGTGCCAGAGCGCGTCCTCGAGTGCGCGCTGCTTGGTCGCGATCTGGGCGCCGATGTGGAAGTGCTGCATCTTGCAGCCGCCGCAGGTGCCGAAATGCGGGCAGCGCGGCACGACGCGCTGCGAGCTCTCGTGGCGCAGCGCGGTCATCGTCGCCTGCTCCCAGTTGTTCTTGCGGCGGTTCACGCGGACCTGCACTTCCTCGCCGGGCAGCGCGTCCTCGATGAACACGACCTTGCCGGCGCTGTTGTGCGCCACGCCCTGGGCTTCGAGGTCGAGCGACTCGACCTTCAACCATTCCATCGATTCGTTTGCGGCTGTCATGGGCCGGCATTATCCCGGGGCGCTGCTACACTTCGCGCCGTCAGGAGAGAGCGGCCCGGTTCCTCGCAGCGTCGAGATCGGGCGGCCGCCGAAGGCGCAGAGCACGAACCGCTCGAACGCTCAGGCAAAAGGACTGGCAAGCGCTTCATCCGAAGCGTTCCTCGCTGGAGAGAGGCCCGCCCCGAGCGGGTCCACCGAAGGGGCAAGCGCAGGGCTCGAAAGGGCACGGCGCCAATCTCTCAGGTAAAGCGGACAGAGAGGGCAAGCCGGTGCGATCATGTCGCGTCGGTCAGTGAACTTGCCCTCGGAGAACCGCCATGTCCGCCAGCCTCGCCACGACCCCGCTGCACGCGCTGCACCTCGACCTCGGCGCCAAGATGGTGCCCTTCGCGGGCTACGACATGCCGGTCTCGTACCCGGCCGGCATCCTGGCCGAGCACCGTCATTGCCGCCATTCGGCGGCGCTCTTCGACGTCTCGCACATGGGCCAGCTGCGCCTGAGCGGCGACGACGCCGCGAAGGCGCTCGAAACGCTGGTGCCGATGGACGTGATCGACCTCGCGGTCGGCAAGCAGCGCTACGCGTTCTTCACCAACAGCAGCGGCGGCCTGCTCGACGATCTGATGATCACGCGGCGCGAGAGCGACCTGCTGCTGATCGTCAACGCCGCCTGCAAGGCCGCCGACATCACCCACCTCGTCACCCACATCGGCCACCGCTGCACCGTGCAGCCGCTGCCCGATCGCGCGCTGCTCGCGCTGCAGGGGCCGAAAGCGGCGCAGGCGCTGACGCGGCTGAACACCGAGGTCGCCACGCTCACCTTCATGACCGGACGCCCGTTCGCGCTGGCCGGCGCCGAGTGCTTCGTCACGCGCTCGGGCTACACCGGCGAAGACGGCTTCGAGATCTCGGTCCCGGCCGACCAGGCCGAGGCGCTGGCACGCGCGCTGCTCGACCTGCCCGAAGTCAAGCCCGCCGGCCTGGGCGCGCGCGACACGTTGCGACTCGAGGCCGGCCTGTGCCTGTACGGCCACGACATCGACGAAACCACCACGCCGGTCGAGGCCGGGCTGACCTGGGCGATCCAGAAGGTGCGCCGCAGCGGCGGTGCGCGCCACGGCGGCTACCCGGGCGCGGCGGCGATCGACGCGCAGCTCGCCGCCGGCGCCGCGACCCGCCGCGTCGGCCTGGTCGGCCTCGAGCGCGTGCCGGTGCGCGAAGGCGCGACCATCGTCGACGCGCACGGCCGCAAGCTCGGCCACGTCACCAGCGGCACCCTCGCGCCGACCGTCAACGAACCGATCGCGATGGCCTACCTGGCCGCGAACCACGCGCTGCCGCATCACGAGGTCTATGCCGAGGTAAGGGGCAAACGCCAGCCGATGCGCGTGAGTCCGATGCCGTTCGCCCCGCACCGTTACTTCCGCGGTTGACCGCGGCCACCCTCCCTTCCCCCTGACCGACCCGAAAAAATCCAGGAGCCCCCGACATGACGACCATGTACACCAACGACCACGAGTGGATCAATATCGAGGACCACGAGGCCGCCACCGTCGGCATCACGCAACATGCGCAGGACGCGCTCGGCGACGTCGTCTTCGTCGACCTGCCCGCCGTCGGCAGCACCTTCAAGAAGGGCGACGTGGCCGGCGTGGTCGAGTCGGTCAAGGCCGCGGCCGACCTGTACATGCCGGTGGCCGGCGAGATCGTCGAGGTCAACGAGGCGCTGCGCGCCGACCCGTCGCTGGCCAACACCGACCCGCTGGGCAATGGCTGGTTCTTCAAGGTCCACGTTTCCGACATGGGCGAATTCGAACAGCTGATGGACGGCCCCGCCTACGACCTGCTCGTCAAGAACACCTGAAGACGCACAGGAAGGTCCGTGATGCTGATGTCCGCCACCACACCCCTGCACGAACTCGAGAATGCGGCGGAGTTCGTCGCCCGCCACATCGGCGTCAGGCCCGACGACGAGCGCCGCATGCTGTCGGTGATCGGCGCGGCGTCGCGGCGCGCACTGATCGAGGCCCTCGTGCCCCGCGGCATCGTGCGTGCCACGCCGATGCTGCTGCCGGCGCCGCTGACCGAGGCCCAGGCACTGGCCGAGCTGAAGGCGATCGCCGCGCGCAACCGGGTGCTGAAGAGCTTCATCGG
>JAYSLR010000720.1:0-4570 GCA_043725365.1 Rhizobacter sp.
AACGCGCGCTCGATCCCGATCGCCGAAGAGATCACGCAGCGCTTCGACGAGATCGACGAGCTCTACGACATCGGCAACGTCGACCTGCACATCAGCGGCTGCATCAACTCCTGCGGCCACCACCACAGCGGCCACATCGGCGTGCTCGGCGTCGACAAGGACGGCAAGGAGTGGTACCAGATCTCGCTCGGCGGCTCGGACGGCTCGACGCAGAGCGGCGTGCCCGTTCCCGGCAAGGTGATCGGCCCGTCGTTCGCGGCCGACGAGGTGGCCGACGTGATCGAGTCGCTGGTCAAGACCTACCGCGAGCGCCGTGCTGCCGCGAACGAACGCTTCATCGACACCGTCAGGCGCGTCGGCATCGAGCCGTTCAAGGCCTCGGCGAATGCCGTGCGCCGCAGCACCGCGATCGCGCACGCCTGAAGCGCGCAGGGAACCAAGCCATGAGATTCATCGATCTGCACAAGGACCCCTGGCACGCGCTCGGCGGCGAGGACGGCCCGGCCGCCTGCATCAACCCGGCGGCGCACCTGCTGCTGAGCGTCGAGCAGTGGCACGCGTTTCGCGCTCAATGGCCCGCGGGCATGCCGGTCGGCGTGAGTCTCGCCAACGACGTCGAGGTCAAGGCGATCGCCGCCGACCTGCCGCGCCTGGCACTGGTGCAGCTGAGCTTCCCGAAGTGGGTCGACGGCCGCGCCTACAGCCAGGCCCACACGCTGCGCGCGCGCTACCGGTTCAAGGGCGAGGTGCGCGCCACCGGCGAGGTGCTGGTCGACATGGTGCTGCTGCTTGCGCGCACCGGCTTCGACGCCGCGGTGCTGCGCGCCGACCAGTCGCTCGACGCCGCGCACCGCGCGCTGAGCTTCTTCCCCGGCCATTACCAGGGCGGCATCGACGACCCGCTGCCGCTGTTCGCGAAGCCGCCCGGCACCGCCGACGCGCTGGTGCGCGCGCAGGCGGAATTCGTGAACGCCGGAGCCGCGATATGAGCGGCAACGCGATCGCGCTCTATGCACGCGAAACGCCGGGCTTCGACGCACGCGCCGCGGGCGCGCTGGCGCTGCTGCGGCGCGCCGCGGCCGAGCACCCGGGTCGCGTCGTGCAGGCCACGAGCCTGGGCGCCGAAGACATGGTGATCACCGACCTGATCGCGCGCCATCGGCTGCCGATCGCGATCGGCACCCTGCAGACCGGGATGCTGCACGCCGAGACCGTCGCGCTGATCGGCCGCATCGAGGCACGCTACGCGCTCGACGTCGAGGTCTGCGAGCCGGCGCAGGAGTCCGTCGTCCACTTCGTCCGCCACCACGGCGAGCGCGCGATGTACGACAGCATCGAGCTGCGCAAGGGCTGCTGCGCGATCCGCAAGCTCGAGCCGCTCGCGCGCATGCTGCAGGGCCGCAGTGCCTGGATCACCGGCATGCGCCGCGAGCAGTCGGCGAACCGCGGCGCCGTGCCGTTCATCGAGACCGACGACAAGGGCCGCAGCAAGTTCAGCCCGCTCGCCGACTGGTCCTGGGCCGACGTGTGGCACTACATCGCCGCCAACGACGTTCCCTACAACCCGCTGCACGACGCGCTCTACCCCAGCATCGGCTGCGCCCCCTGCACGCGCGCGATCGCGGTTGGCGAGGACTTCCGCGCCGGCCGCTGGTGGTGGGAAGACGAAGGCGCGAAAGAGTGCGGCCTGCACGTCCACGATGAATCCCCCGTTTCGATGATCGGATCGCCCGCATGAACGCACCGTTGAAAGTCGAGCAGCTGCTGCCCGCACTCGACCACACCCACCTCGACTGGCTCGAGGAAGAGGCGATCTTCATCCTGCGCGAGACCGTTGCCGCGTTCGAGCGGCCCGCGCTGCTGTTCTCCGGCGGCAAGGATTCCTGCGTCGTGCTGCGCCTGGCCGAGAAGGCCTTCAAGCGCAGGAATGCGCAGGGCCGGTACGAAGGCCGGCTGCCGTTCCCGCTGCTGCACGTCGACACCGGCCACAACTTCCCCGAGGTCATCGAGTTCCGCGACCGGCGCATCGCCGAGATGGGCGAGCGCCTGGTCGTCGGCCACCTCGAGGACTCGATTGCGCGCGGCACGGTGCGACTGGCCAGCGCGCTCGAATCGCGCAACGGCCACCAGACCGTCGCGTTGCTCGAGGCGATCGAGGAACACCGCTTCGACGTGCTGATGGGCGGCGCGCGCCGCGACGAGGAGAAGGCGCGCGCCAAGGAGCGCATCTTCAGCCACCGCGACCGCTTCGGCCAGTGGCAGCCGAAGGAGCAGCGACCCGAACTCTGGACGCTGTTCAACACCCGCATCAAGCCGGGCGAGCACATGCGCGCCTTCCCGATCAGCAACTGGACCGAGCTCGACGTCTGGCTCTACATCGCACGCGAGAACATCCCGCTGCCCGAGCTGTACTACGCCCACGACCGCCAGGTGGTGCGCCGCAAGGGCCTGCTGGTGCCGATGACCGACGTGACGCCGGCGCTGGCCGGCGAGACGGTCGAGACCGTCGAGGTGCGCTTTCGCACCGTCGGCGACATGACCTGCACCTGCCCGGTCGAGAGCCCCGCGGCGAACGCCGCCGAGGTCGTTGCCGAGACGCTGCAGGTCACCGTCAGCGAACGCGGCGCGACGCGCATGGACGACCGCACCTCCGAGGCTTCGATGGAGCGGCGCAAGAAGGAGGGCTATTTCTGATGAGTTCGCTGAACAACGCGCCGGTGAAGGACCACCGCGATACCCCAAGAGTCGCGGACCACCGCGCCTTGAGGTTCCTGACCGCCGGCTCGGTCGACGACGGCAAGAGCACGCTGATCGGCCGCCTGCTGTTCGACTCGCGCGCGATCCTCGCCGATCAGCTCGACACGCTCGAGAAACGCGCCGCCGGTGCGCCCCAAGCCGAAGGCGGTCCGAAGTTCGACCTGTCGCTGCTCACCGACGGCCTCGAGGCCGAGCGCGAGCAAGGCATCACGATCGACGTCGCCTACCGCTACTTTGCGACGAAGCAGCGCAAGTTCATCATCGCCGACGCGCCGGGCCACGAGCAGTACACGCGCAACATGGTGACGGCCGCGGCCGGCAGCGATGCGGCCGTGGTGCTGGTCGACATCACCAAGCTGGACACGCAGGCAGGACCGGTGACGCTGCTCGCGCAGACGCGCCGCCACGCGCTGCTCGCGCAGCTGCTGCGCGTGCCCAGCATCGTGTTCGCGATCAACAAGCTCGACGCCGTCGACGACCCGGCGCAGGCCTACGCAGCGGTGCGTGCCGCGCTGCTCGACTTCGCCGCGGAAGCGAAGATCGAGGTTGCCGGCATCGTGCCGGTCTCCGCGCTGCGCGGCGACAACGTGACGCAGCCGCTGGCTGCCGACTGGTACGACGGCCCGTCGCTGCTGCAGTTGCTCGAGAGCCTGCCGACCGCGCAGGAGCGCACCGTCGGCGACCTGCTGATCCCGGTGCAGTACGTCGCCCGCGACGAAGGTCAAGCGAAGAGCGGGGGCGTCGGCGACCGCCCGCGCACGCTGTGGGGCCGCATCGCCCACGGCCGCGTGCGGCCCGGCGACGAGGTGCAGGTGTTCCCGAGCCGGAACAGGGCGATCGTCGCGGAGGTGCGCGTCGCCGGCGAGCGGGTCGAGTTCGCCGAGGCGGGCCAGTCGGCCGGCCTCGCGCTCGACCGCCAGCTCGATGTCTCGCGCGGTGACTGGATCGCCACGCCCGGCACCGTGCACGAGACGAACCGCTTCTCGGCCACGCTCGCCTGGCTCGACACCGAGCCCGCGGTGATCGGCCGCAAGTACACGGTGCGCCACGGCAACCGCTGGGTGCAGGCACGCATCGTCGCGATCGACAGCCGCCTGGACATCCACACGCTGCGCGCGACCGACGCGCACGAGCTCGCCGTCAACGAGATCGGCCACGTCGTGATCGAGACCCAGCAGCCGCTGCCGATCGAGGCCTACGAGACGAATCGCGTCGGCGGCGCGCTGATCATCGTCGACCCCGCGAGCCACCGCACCAGCGGCGCGCTGCTCGTGAAGGCACCGGCCTGACGTGGGCCGAGTCGTCTTCATCGGCGCCGGCCCTGGCGCGGCCGACCTGATCACGATGCGCGGCGCGGCGCGGCTCGCGCAAGCCGACGTGGTGCTGTTCGACGCGCTCACGGACCCGGCCTTGCGCGAGCTTGCGCCGGTGGCGAAGTGGATCAACGTCGGCAAGCGCGGCTACACAGGGGTGCAGGGGTCCCCTGGCTTCCCTGCGTGCGACAGCACCGGCCAGACCACGATCAACGCGCTGCTGGTCAAGCACGCCGGCGAGGTCGACGTCGTCGTGCGCCTGAAGGGCGGCGACCCCAGCGTGTTCGGCCGGCTCGAGGAGGAGCTCGAGGCGCTCGCGCTCGCCGGCATCGAATGCGAAGTGGTCCCGGGCGTGACCGCGGCGATCGCCGCCGCCGCGGCGACCCTGCGCCCGCTGACCCGCCGCGGCCACGGCCGCAGTGTCAGCCTGACGACCGCGATGACGCGCGAGGGCCAGCTGCAGGCCACGCGCAGCGCCGACACCGAAGTCTTCTACATGG
>JAYSLR010000721.1:0-6044 GCA_043725365.1 Rhizobacter sp.
TACAGGCATTACCATTCGCTCCGCACGGTGCTATGGAGAAATGAGAGTCCACGCGGCTCTCGCCCATCCCGGGCACATCAACAACTCTTGATGGAGAGAATCAACATGGCAACTGCGAAGAAGGCGCCGGCTAAGAAAGCGGCAGCGAAGAAGGCCCCGGCCAAGAAGGCGGCCCCGGCGAAGAAGGCGGCCCCGGCCAAGAAGGTCGCTGCGAAGAAGGCGCCGGCCAAGAAGGCCGCTCCGGCCAAGAAGCGCACTCCCAACGCCGCCTTCATGAAGGCGATGACCCCGAGCGCTGCGCTCGCTGCGATCATCGGCGGCAAGCCGGTGCCGCGCACCGAGGTGACGAAGAAGGTCTGGGAGTACATCAAGGCCAACAAGCTGCAGGACTCGGCCAAGCGCACGATGATCAATGCCGACGCCAAGCTGAAGGAAATCTTCAAGAAGGCGCAAGTCTCGATGTTCGAGATGACCAAGCTGATCAACGCGCACCTGAGCTGATCGTTCAGCGCTCGCAAGTAGAAAAGGCCGGTGCTTGCACCGGCCTTTTTGTTGGGTCGCGCGCTTCGTCAGCGCGGCGTGGCGACCGCGAACAGTGTCGCCGCGTTGCCCCACGCGACGCGCTGCGCGACCGCCGGCGGGAGGTCGCCGAGCCACAGGCGCGCCGCGCCCATCAGGCCTTCGTAGTGGGCCCAGCGCGCGTTGATCCAGGTGTCGGAGCCGATCATGAAGCGATCCGGGAACGCGTTGATCAGCGCCTTCCAGTCCGCGCTCAGGTGGCCGTCGGCATCGGTCAGACCCGGCCGGTACGACAGCTCGCCCATCAGCGTCGGGTAGCGCGTCAGCAGCGCGCGCACGCGCGCCGCCGGCTCGCCGCCGATGCCGGTGTGAGCCCAGATCAGGCGGGCGCGCGGGGCGTGGTCCAGCAGTCGCTCGATCGCGTCGTCGTCGACGTGCGCCAGCACCGCGAGATTCCTGTCCTGCGCCAGCCGCATCAGTTTTCGCGCGACCGGTGCGTCGGCGTTCGCACTGCCATAGAGGTGGAACTCGCCGATGCCCAGGTACGGCCCGGCCTCGGTGCCCGCGGCGAGCTGCTGCTCCACCATCTCGTAGATCGACTCGTCGGCAAACCAGCCGGTGTAGTCGTCGCGGTCGCGGTACAGGCGCACGAACGGCACGATGCGCACGCCGGCCGCGTCCGCATGCGGTGCCTGCGCGAGCGCGTGCGTGCCGTCGTTCGGCCGGCTGTTCGCGACGACCGCGCGCACGCCGCTGCGCTGCATGCGCGCGAACACGTCGGCGGGCGGGAACGGCGCGAACGCCTCTTCGTTGTAGTGCAAGTGGGTGTCGAACAGCGGCCCCGCGTACGGCGCCGCGCGCGCACCGAGGGCGACGAGCGCGAGCGCGGCGATCGCAACGAGCCGGTGCATGGTCACGCGCGCGCCAGCCGGCGTTGCAGGAAGTCGAGCCGGTCCTGGCCCCAGAACAGCTCGCCGTCGACGACGTAGCTGGGCGCGCCGAACACGCCGAGGTCGATCGCGTGCTGCGAGTCGGCGTCGTAGCGCGCCTGCACCGCGTCGGTCTGCGCATCGGCCAGGCGTTGCGCCGGCAGCTGGAGTGCGGCGAGCAGCGCGCCGAGCTCGCGTGCGTCGGCGATGTCGCGCTCCTCTGCCCACACGGCGCGCAGCAGCGCGCCGGTCAGCGCCATCGCGCGGTCGCTGCCCTCGTGCAGGTCGACCGCGATGATCAGTCGCGCCGCCGCGTCGCCCGCGACCGGGAAGAACTTCGGCTGCAGGTTCATCGGCAGCGCGAGGTGCGCGGCGAATCGCCGCAGCTCGACCAGCCGGTAGGCCTGGCGCTGTGGTGCGCGCTTGGGCAGCGGCAGCCCGCCGGTGGCCTGGAACACCTTGCCGAGGTCGACCGGGCGCACGTTGATGCGCGCGCCGGCGGTCTTCGCGATCGCGGCGAAGCGATCGTGGCCGAGGTAGGTCCACGGCGACTGGGGCGAGAAGTAGTAGTCGACGACAAGGCTCACGGCAGGCTCCGACGAAGTGCCCACAGTCTAGGGCCGATGCCGCGATTCGCGCAGGCCGCACTCGGGCCAGCGCGCCTGGCGCGTGTCGCCGTCAGGGTTGCGCGCGCGAGGCAGGCGGGGGCGCTGCCGAGGCCGGCGCGATCCAGCCGGTCGCGAGTTCCTGGTAGAGCTCCGGGCCGAAGCGGCTGCTGATCGACTTCGACAGGAACGCCACCGCCATCAGGCTGATCACCATCTGGTGCCCGTTGACCATCTCCATCACGATGATCGCGGCCGTGATCGGCGACTGCGTCACCGCGGCCAGGAACGCCGCCATGCACAGCGCGATCCAGGCATGCATGTCGATGCTCAGGCCGACCCACCGCGCGAGGTCGCTGCCGATCGCGGTGCCCACCGCGAGCGACGGCGCGAAGATGCCGCCCGGCATGCCGCTGAAGTAGGTGGCGATCGTCGCGGCGAAGCGCGTGATCGGCGCGTGCCACTCGAGCGTGAGCTGACCGCCGATGGCTTGCGAGGCGGCCGCGTAACCGCTGCCGAACGAGGTGCCGCCGCTGATCCAGCCCAGGCCCGCGACGACCAGGCCGCAGACCCCCGCGAACCACACCGGATGCGCGCTGCGCCAGGCCCACGGGCCCCACGTCGGGTGGCGCTGCGGCCACAGCAGCAGCCAGCTGAACAGGCCGCCGAGAACGCCGCAGGCGACGCCGGCGATCAAGGTCGGCAACAGCACCGCGGTGCCCAGGTCATGTACCGTCAGCTGGCCGAAGTACGCGTAGTTGCCCTTCAGCGCGACCGCGACCAGGCCCGAGATGATGATCGTGCTGACGAGCACGCCGCTGGTGCGGCTCTCCAGGCGCCGGCCGAGCTCCTCGACCGCGAACACGATGCCGGCCAGCGGCGTGTTGAACGCCGCGGCGATGCCCGCCGCGCCGCCGGCCAGGATCAGGTCCGAGGTGCGCAGCGCACGGCCGTGCGGCAGGAAGCGGTTCGCCAGGTTCAGCACCGAGGCCGCGACCTGCACCGACGGCCCCTCGCGCCCGGCCGAGAAGCCGCCGACGAGCGCGAGCGTTCCCAGCGCGACCTTGCCGACCGCGACGCGCAGCGACAGCAGCGCGCCGACCGGTCGGCCGAGTGCGGCGAGCTTGGTCGCCGCGACGACCTGCGGGATGCCGCTGCCCGCGGCGCCGGGCACGTGCCGGCGCGTGGCCCAGACCACGACCATGCCGAGCAGCGGTGCCAGCACGAAGGGCGCCCAGGGCCAGTGCCGGTAGATCGTGTCGAACAGCGCCAGCGCGTGTTCGGCCAGCGTCGCGAAGCCGACCACCGCGACGCCGGCGGCGCCTGCGGCCGTCCACAGCACGGCCCGCACTTGCCAGCGCTGGCGCCGGCGGCGATTCGTCAGGAACGCGAGGCCGCGGCGCGGGCGCATCGACGGCAGCGAACGCGGGCCGCGTTCGAGGAGGGCCGCGTGGCGCTCAGCGCTTCACGTAGCGGATGTCGGCGCGGCGGTTCTCGGCCCACGCGGCCTCGTCGTGGCCTTCCGCCTTCGGGCGCTCCTCGCCGTAGCTGACGGCCTCGACCTGCGCCGGCTTCGCGCCCATCAGCTCGAGCTCCTTCGCGACGATCTGCGCGCGCTTGTCGCCCAGCGAGAGGTTGTATTCGTGCGAGCCGCGCTCGTCGGCATTGCCCTCGACGCGGATCTGCACCGCGGGGTGGGTGTGCAGGAACTGGCCATGCGCCTGCACCAGCGGCTGGTATTTCGGATCGATCGTGTAGTCGTCGTAGGCGAAGTAGACGCTGCGCGCGGCGAGCTGGCTCTTCGGGTCGTCGAGCGGGTCGAGCGTGACCGTGGCGACCTTGCTCTGTGCGGTGCCGGCCGACGGCGTGGCCGGCGGCGCGGTGGTCGCGGTCACGACCGGCGCCTTGGTCTCGAGCGGTGTGCTGCTGCAGGCCGCGAGCGCGGTCGCGGCAATCAGCGTGATGGACAGGGTCTTGATCATGGAGTGGCTCCTGAGGTTGCGAGCGGGCCGGAATGGCCCGCTCATTCGGTAAAGGGAAGTGGCTTCTCGGCCAGCGCGGCATCGAACCCGCCCATGCAGTCGACGAGCACGGCCAGGCCGTCGTGGACCTTGCGCAGCTGCGCGGTGCTCATGCCGTCGAGCACTTTCGGCAGCAGCCCGCGCGCCGGGCCGGGCGCGCGCCGCAGGCTGCGACGGCCGGCGGCGGTCAGGTGGATCTGCACGATGCGCCGGTCCTGCGGCGACCGGCCCTTGCGCACCAGGCCGGCGGCGCCGAGCCGCTTCAGCAGGTTGCTGACGGTGGTCTGGTGCATGCGCAGGCGTTGCGCCAGCTCGCCGACACTCAGGCCGTCGACCTGCTCGATCTCGTGCAGCGCCCACAGCTGCGCGCCGGGGATGCCGGTCGAGCGTTCCAGCCGTGCCGAGTGGTTTCCGGCCAAGCGCACGACGAAGCGCAGCTGCTGCAGCACGTCGAGCCCGCCAGGTGCGCCGCGCCGGCGCGGCGCCTTCACATCCGATTTCATCTGCGCAAAGTGTATTGCAGCAAATGGAATCGAATTGTTTCTGGAATGGCCACTTCTGTGAAGTTGAGATGCGCCGACGCGGTAGGCTGCGCGCCGCACAACAACATCAACACACACACCGATGAATACGGAGCTGCTCGGCCCGCTGGTGGCCTGGCCGGTGATGCTGCTGGCGGCCTGGTCGGCCGGCGAGTGGGTGTTCCGGCACTGGAAGCTGCCGCGCGTGGCCGCCTATGGCGCGGTCGGGCTGGTGCTCGGCGGCGTCGGCCTGTCGCAGAACGTCGCGTCGCAGGCGGCCCAGGGGTTCATGGCCAATGCGGCGCTGGCGCTGACGCTGTTCGAGCTCGGCTACCGCATCAACCCGCGCTGGTTTCGCCACAACCCGTGGGTGCTGGTCGCCGGCATCGCGCAGGCGCTGCTGACCTTCGGTGCGGTCTTCTGGGTCGCCGGGCTGTTCGGCGTGCCGCTCGACCACCGGCTCGTGCTCGCCGCCCTCTGCGTCGCGACCTCGCCGGCGGCGGTGATGCGCGTGACGCACGAACTGCGCAGCGCCGGCCAGGTGACCGAGCGGCTGATGCACCTGTGTGCGCTGAACTGCCTGGTCGCGGTGCTGCTGCTCAAGCTCGTCGTCGGCTACTGGCACCTCGAGACCAGCGGCGATCTGGGCAAGGCTGCGTTCAACAGCATCTACGTGATTGCGCTCTCGCTGGTGGCCGGCGCGGTCTTTGGCGTGATCGCGCCGCTGTTGAACCGCATCGCCACCAGCAGCCAGAGCACCACCGTGACCTTCGCGTTCCTGGTGCTGCTGCTGACCGGGATCGCGCAGACGCTGCACCTGTCGCCGCTGCTGGCCGCGCTCGCGTTCGGTGTGGTCGCGCGCGAGCGCCGGCTGATGCTCAGCCATGCGCAGCGCAACTTCGGCGCGCTCGGCGACGTGCTCTCGGTGTTCCTGTTCGTCTACATCGGCAGCCTGTTGTCGTGGCACGGTCTGTTCGCCGGGCTGGTGCTCGGCGCCGCGGTGCTGGCGGCGCGCACCGGCGCGCACACGCTGGTCAACCTGAGCCTGGCGCGCGTCAGCGGCACGACGTTCCGCAAGGGCGCGCTGACCGGGCTCGCGCTGATGCCGATGACGGCATTCGCGATGCTGCTGCTCGAGGAGAGCCGGGTCTACGGCTTCCAGCTCGCGCGCGACAGCCTGCCCGCGATCGTCGGCCTGCTGGTTTTGCTCGACGTGTTCGGCCCGATCGGCACGCAGCGTGCGCTGATGCTGGCCGGCGAAGCCCACCCGGAGGAAGGCTAGCGATGGATCACCCTGGTCATCGGCGCGTGGCGCGTGTGGACGCTTGCGGCCCGATGCTGCTGTTCGCGGTTGGTCGCCTCTTGGATACGTCCGCGCGTCGCGGCAGGCGGTACCCGGCGCGGGCTTGTATGGTTCAAGGTGCTGGGGTGGAGAGACGCCCTCGCGGG
>JAYSLR010000722.1:0-6793 GCA_043725365.1 Rhizobacter sp.
CTCACGTACAGGTGTTTGCCGTCGTCGGTCAGCATGCGGAACCCTTCAGGATCGGTGCGGTTGAGGAAGCGCGGCGTGCGCCTGCGGCAAGCATAACGAAGCGGCGCTCAGCCCTTGTACGGATGGCGCAACAGGATCGTGTGCTCACGGTCCGGGCCGGTCGACACCATGTCGATCGGCGCGCCGATCAGCCCCTGCACGCGCTCCAGGTAGCGGCGCGCGTTCAGCGGCAGCTTGTCCCATTCGGTGACGCCGAAGGTACTGTCGGTCCAGCCCGGAAAGCTGTCGTAGATCGGCACGCAGGCGACGATGTCGTCGGCGTCGAGCGGCAGGATGTCGACGCGCCTGCCGTGCAGCTCGTAGCCGACGCAGACCTTGATCTCGCGCAGACCGTCGAGCACGTCGAGCTTGGTGATGCACAGGCCCGAAATGCCGTTGATGATGACGGATCGCTTCAGCAGCGCGGCATCGAGCCAGCCGCAGCGCCGCGGCCGGCCGGTCACGGTGCCGCGTTCCTGTCCGACCGTCGACAGGTGATGGCCCACGGTGCCGGCTTCGTCCATGGGCAGCTCGGTCGGGAACGGCCCGCTGCCGACGCGCGTGGTGTAGGCCTTCGTGATGCCCAGGATGTAATGCAGCAGGTCCGGCCCGACGCCGGCGCCCGCCGCCGCATTGCCGGCGACGCAGTTGCTCGACGTCACGTACGGGTATGTGCCGTGGTCGATGTCGAGCAGCGTGCCCTGCGCGCCCTCGAACAGGATGTTGGCGCCGGCCCGATTCGCGGTGTGCAGGATGTAGCCGACGTCCGCCATCATCGGCCTGAGCTGCTCGGCGACCAGCATCGCATGGTCGTAGATCGGCTGGTAGGCGAGCGGCTTGGACCGCAAGTAGCCGCCGAGCGCGAAGTTGTGCAGCTCCAGCAGCTCGCGCAGCTTCTTCGCGAATCGCTCGGGGTGCTTCAGGTCCTGCACGCGCAGCGCGCGGCGTGCAACCTTGTCTTCATAGGCCGGGCCGATGCCCTTGCCGGTGGTGCCGATCCTGCCGGCGCCGCTGCTCTCGCGCAGCGCTTCGCGCGCCTTGTCGACCTCGACATGGAACGGCAGGATCAGCGGGCACGATTCGCTGATGAACAGGCGCGAGCGCACCTCGACGCCAATCTTCTCGAGGCGCTCGATCTCGCCGAGCAGGTGCGTCGGGTCGACCACCACGCCGTTGCCGATGTAGCAGGCCACGCCGTCGCGCATGATGCCCGAGGGAATCAGCTGCAAGGCTGTCTTCACGCCCTTGATCACCAGCGTGTGACCGGCGTTGTGGCCGCCCTGAAACCGGACCACGGCCTGTGCGTGATCGGTGAGCCAGTCGACGACCTTGCCCTTGCCTTCGTCGCCCCATTGGGTGCCGACGACGACGACGTTGTGGCCGGCCGCCATCGCGTCGGTGCGTGTATTCATTGCTTGCATGTCAAAGTCATCCCGATCTGAAATTTCTCGAAGCCTGCCGCGGCGCAAGGCCGGGGCGCTCAGAGCGCACGCACCACCCAGGCGCCGTTCACCAGCACGAGTTCACGGTCGCAGTCGAACTCCTGCGCCTCGTGCTCGTGACCGGGAAGTACCCGCGCCACGGTCTCGCCGGCCTCGCGCAGGGCGCGCACCCGCGCCCGCAATGTCGCGTCTTCGGCCCACGGCGCGCGGATCGCGGCGTGCAGCGGCGGCGCCGGCGCGTTGGCCGCGAGTGCCTTCACGTCGAGGCTGAAACCGACCGCCGCACGGCTGCGCCCGAACGCCGCACCGACCTCGTCGTAGCGCCCGCCGCGCGCCACCGCGTCGGGCGATCCCGGCACGAAGGCCGCGAAACGCGCGCCGCTGTAGTAGCCGTTGCCGCCGATGTCCGCAAGGTCGAACCCGACCTTCGCCTCCGGGTGCGCCTGCTCGACGCGCTGGGCCAGCCACTGCAAGTCGGCGAGCGCCGCCTGCACCAGCGGCCGCGACGGCAGCCCGCGTCGCGCAACCTCGAGAATCTCGACGCCGCCGTAAAGCCCGACCAGCGCCTGCAGCGCGGCCCGCACCTCGCCGGGGAAACCGCGCGACAGTTCGCGCAACGCCGCCGCGTCCTTCGCCGCGAGGGCAGCGTACACCTCGCCGAGTTGCTCGGCACCCACCATCACGCCGGCAAGCACGCCACGCACGATGCGCGCATCGCCGAGGTCCAGCGTCACGCCCGTCAGACCGGCGCGGCGCAGGCAATCGAGCGTCAGGTCCTGGACCTCGAGGTCGGCCTCGAGGCCACCATGGCCGTAGATCTCGGCGCCGAACTGCAGCGGCTCGCGGGTCGAATGCAGCCCCGCCGGCAGCGCATGCAGCACCGGGCCGCAATAGCACAGGCGCGTCACGCCGGTGCGGTTCAGCAGGTGCGCGTCGATGCGTGCAACCTGCGGCGTGCTGTCGGCACGCACGCCGAGCGTGCGACCGCTGAGCTGGTCGACGAGCTTGAAGGTCTTCAGGTCGAGCGCGCGGCCGGCGCCCGACAGCAGCGATTCGATGTGCTCGAGGAGCGGCGGCATCACCAGCTCGCAACCATAGCTGCGAGCCACGTCGATCAGGCCTCGACGCAGGTCTTCGATGTGCCGTGCCTGCGCGGGCAACACATCGGCAATGTGCTCGGGCAACAGCCAAGCAGAGGACATGTGAAAACGCCGAGGGGTTAAAAACGGCATTGTACCGGCGCATTCGCGGCCGATTTCTCGGTGCCGCTTCGCGGGTCGAGCGCCGGGCCGCTCCAAGCCGGCCCGCACGCCTTCGGAGGGTCGGCCACCGATTTCGGTGACCGGGGGCCGTCACTTCACGACAAGAAGAAGTACAGCATCGCCACCCCGGCGAGCATGCTGGACAGGCCGATGAAGCGGATCTGCCCGTCGGTCATGCGCATCGCGCGCTCGAACACGGCGCGCCACTTCGGGGGGCTGACGAACGGCAGCAGGCCTTCGATCACCAGCATCAGCGCAAACGCGCCCACCAGCAGGTCCCACAGGCCCGGCGAGGACGCCACCGCCTACTTCTTCTTCGCGGTGACCGCCGGAGCCGCGCCAGAGCCGCGCATCGACTGGAAGAAGTCGCTGCTCGGGTCGACCACCATCACGTCGTTCTTGGTGCGAAAGCTTGCGCGATAGGCCTCAAGGCTGCGGTAGAACTTGGCGAACTGGGCGTCGCGGCCGAACGCGTCGGCGAAGATCACCGAGGCCTTCGCGTCGCCCTCGCCCTTGACCTTCTGCGCGTCGCGATAGGCCTCGGCGACGATGACCTCGCGCTGGCGATCGGCATCGGCGCGGATCTTCTCGCCCTCGGCACCGCCAGTGGCGCGCAACTGGTTCGCGACCTGCTTGCGCTCCGAGGCCATGCGGCTGTAGATCGAATCGGTGATGTTGGCAACGAAGTCGACGCGCTTGATGCGCACGTCGAGGATCTCGATGCCGAACGACTTGGCCTCGTCGGTCAAGCGGCCGCGCACGTCCTGCATCACCTTGTCGCGCGCCGTCGACAGCACCTCACCGACGGTGCGCTTGGTGACCTCTTCGTTGAAGGCGGCGTGCACGATCGGGCTCAGGCGCGTTTCCAGGCTGCGGATGTCGGTGCCGTTGTTGCGAATGAACTGGCGCGGATCGGTGATGCGCCACTTCACGAGCCAGTCGATCACCAGGCTCTTCTTCTCGGCGGTGAAGATCGGGCGGTTCTCCGGGCTGTCCATGGTCTGGATGCGCCGGTCGAGGAACACGACGTTCTGGAATGGCGGCGGCAGCTTCCACTTCAGGCCGGGCTCCTGGACCACTTCCTTGATTTCGCCGAGCGCGTAGATCACTGCGACTTCACGCTGGTCGACCACGAACAGCGTCGACTTCAGCAACACCAGTGCCAGCAGCAGCGCGCCGGCGATCAGGACAATGCGATTCATGTTGTTGTTCTCCCCGGCCTTTCAGCGGCTCTCGCGATCACGGCTGCGCGCGTTGTCGCGCGAGCGGGAGTCGACCGGGCCGGTGGACGGCGCAGCCTCCGTCGCCGGTGGCACGACCGCGCCGGCGGGCGGCGCTGTCGCGCCCGTCTGCTGCAGCAACTTGTCCAGCGGCAGGTACAGCAGGTTGGCGTTGTTGCGCGTGTCGATCATCACCTTGCTGACGTTGCTGTAGACCTGCTGCATGGTGTCGATGTACATGCGGTCGCGCGTCACCGCCGGCGCCTTCTGGTACTCGGTCAGCACGCTGTTGAAGCGCTGTGCGTCGCCCTGCGCCTGCGCGATCACGCGCGACTTGTAGCCCTCGGCCTCCTCGCGCAGCCGCGCGGCCGTGCCCTGGGCCTTCGGGATCACGTCGCTGGCATAGGCCAAGCCTTCCTTCTTCAGGCGGTCGCCGTCCTGGCCGGCCTTCAGCGTGTCCTCGAAGGCAGACTGCACCTGCTCGGGCGGCTGCACGCTCTGCACGTTGATGTTGACGACGAGGATGCCGGCCTTCAGGCGGTCGAGTTGCTCCTGCACCGATTTCGCGAGTTCGGTCGCGATCGCGTCGCGCTGCTCGTAGAGCACCGAATCGATCTTGCTCTTGCCGACGATCTCGCGCACCGCCGATTCGGCGGCGAGCGTGACCGCCGCCTCGGGGTCGCGGTTCTCGAACAGGAAGGCGCGTGCATCCTTCAGCCGATACTGCACGGTGAAGCGGATGTCGACGATGTTCTCGTCCTGCGTCAGCATCGACGAATCGCGCAGCCCGGTCGCGGCGATCACCGCGTTGCGGCCGACCTCGGCGGTGCGCAACTGGGTGTAGTTGACGATCTCGTCCGCCTGGAACGGATACGGCATGCGCCATTGCAGGCCCGCGTCGACGGTCTTCGTGTACTTGCCGAACGAGGTCACGACGGCCTGCTGGCCTTCCTGGACGACGAAGATACCGCTGCCCAACCAGATCAGCGCGACGATGCCGGCGACGAGCCCGGCGCCGACGCCGGCGCTCTTCATGTCGGGCTGGAAGTTCGGCCCCCCGCCATCGCCCGCGCCGTTGCCGCGCGGCGGCCCGCCCTTGCCGCCGAACAGGCCGCTGAGCTTGCGGTTGAAGTCACGCCAGAGCTCGTCGAGGTCGGGCGGGCCGTCGCCGCGACCACCGCTGTTGAGCAACCAGCCGGCCGCGCTCGCGCGCAGGCGCTGAAAGCGGCCTTGAAAAGTCGTCTGGCTCATGGTCATGCGAGAGGGTGGTGGGTTGCCGGGGGCGGGAAGGCGACGCGATCATCGCCGGCGTCATCATCATCGTCGACGGTCAGCCGGCGGATGTCATCTGGGGCCGCCTCGTGCCGGTTCAAGAAGCCTTCGAGCGTGCCGGCGACCGCCTCGGCCAGAATGCTGCGCAACTCCGGCATGCCTTCGCCGGTGGCGGCACTGATGAAGACGCGCGGCACCCGCAGGCCGGCGTCGACCTCGAGCAGGTCGCGCAGCTCGCGCGGGCGCTGCGTCGGCTCGAGCCGATCGAGCTTGTTGAAGACGAGCACCTGCGGAATCGAAGCGGCGCCGATCTCGGTCAGCACGCGCTGCACCTCGGCCATCTGCTCGGCCAGCACCGGGCTGGCGCAATCGACGACATGCAGCAGCAGGTCGGCGTCGTTGGCTTCCTGCAGCGTGGCCTCGAAGGCCTCGATCAGCTTGTGCGGCAAGTCGCGGATGAAGCCCACCGTGTCGGACAAGGATACCGACCGATCCACGCCCTCGAGGTGGAGCTGTCGTGTGGTCGTGTCGAGCGTGGCGAAGAGCTGGTCCGCGGCATACGCCTTCGCGTTGACGAGCGTGTTGAACAGCGTCGACTTGCCGGCATTGGTGTAGCCCACCAGCGAGACGCGGAAGGTCTGGTTGCGCTCGCGCGCTCGACGCTGCGTGCTGCGCTGCTTCTTGACGCGCTCCAGCTGCTTCTTCACGCCCTTGATGCGCTCGCCGATCATGCGGCGGTCGAGCTCGATCTGGGCCTCGCCCGGGCCGCCGCGCATGCCGATGCCGCCGCTCTGCCGCTCCAGGTGACTCCAGCGCCGCACCAGCCGCGTCGAAAGGTACTGCAGTCGCGCGAGCTCGACCTGCAGCTTGCCCTCGTGGCTTTGCGCGCGCTCGCCGAAGATCTCGAGGATCAGCATCGTGCGATCGGCCACGGCCACGCCCAGGTGCTTCTCGAGGTTGCGCTGCTGCGCCGGCGACAGGGCCTGATCGAACAGTACCGCTTCGGCCTGGTGGCCCTGCACCAACGCCTTGATCTCGTCGGCCTTGCCGGAGCCGACGAACAATGCCGCATCGGGTGCCTTGCGGCGCGCGATGACGCGCGCGACGGCCACGTCGCCGGCCGATTCGGCCAGCAATGCGAGCTCGTCGAGCGTGGCGTCGAAAGCCTTGCCACGGCCGAAGTCGACCCCCACAAGGATCGCCCGGGCGGGTTGGCGCAACCCGCCCGGGGCGGTCGATTCCGTGGAACTCAAGGGACGCGGCTGCTGACGGACGTCGCGATCAAGCGCCCGGCTCGGCCGGTTCGGCGGCGTGGAAGTTCACCGCGCGGCCCGGCACGACCGTGGAAATGGCGTGCTTGTAGACCATCTGCGTCACGGTATTGCGCAACAGCACCACATACTGATCGAAAGACTCGATGTGGCCCTGCAGCTTGATCCCGTTGACGAGGTAGATCGAAACCGGAACATGCTCCTTGCGCAGCAGGTTCAGGAAGGGGTCTTGTAGGAGTTGCCCTTTGTTGCTCACGATATTCTCCGTGATGAAAGTTCGACAAGCG
>JAYSLR010000723.1:0-5160 GCA_043725365.1 Rhizobacter sp.
TCAGCGCATGGCGGGCCGAGGTCTGCGCGTACTGCAGCATCGACGTGTGCGCGCTGAAGGAGGCCCGGTCCTCGCTGATCCACAGGTAGGTCGTCGACACCGTGCCGTCGAGGCTCACGAACGCCGTGTACATGCAGCCGGCATAGTCCAGCGTCAGCACGTCGCCGGCGCTGACGCTCGCGCTGCCGTCGCGATCCTCGAACGTCGTCGTGACGGTGCCGCCCTGCGGGCAGGCGTCGACCGTGCTCCCCGAGATCGCAGCGGCGCGGCTGAACCCCCCGCCGGCCGCAGCGATGCGCGCCGACGGCGCGGCCGGCACCCGCGCCGCGAGCGCCCGGGCCAACGATCCCGGCGGCTGGCCCGCGCTACCGGCCGTCGGCACCTGACCGATCGGGCTCAACGCCACCACGGCGGCGATCGCGGCGTGCGCCACGTCGTCGCGATTGGCCGCCGTCACGTCGACGGTCGCGGCCGGCAGAGGGGGCGCGCCATCGCCGCCACCGCCGCCACAGGCCGCCAACACCAGCACCGCGCCCGCCACGAAACGGCTTGCCGAGCGGCGCGGCGCGAGGAACCTGCCTTGCATGTCTTTCTCCCTGTCGCCGGCGAGACGCGTCGGCAGTCGAAGGCCAGTCCAGCACCGTCATCGTCCGTCGCAGCGCGGGCTGTCCGATTGAGCGTACGCAGCATTGCGCTCGTTTGTGTCCCGCGCTGTCGCTGCGCACGAGACTCCGGTCGTGCCGCCACGCGTCGTTGCAGGTCGGCGTTGCGCGCCGTCAATGCCGGCAGGTGACCGGGGCACTAGTCTTGGCGTGTGATTGCCGTGCAGGCGCTGGAAGGAGCAAATCGATGAAGAACTGGCTGGTCGTCGCCAACGCCTCGAAGGCGCGCGTGCTCGAGGAATCCGGCAAGCCCGGCGCGTACGCGCACATTGCCGATCTGGTCCATCCGCAAAGCCGCCAGAAGGGCGTCGATCTGGCCGACGACCGGCCCGGTCACGTCCCCGGCATGTCGGCCCACGGCACCGGGAGCTCGGCCTACGATCCGCGCACCGATCCGCGCGAGCGCGAGCACGATCGATTCGCCCGCGAGCTGGCCGCGGTGCTCAACCAGGGCGTCGCCGCGGGCCGCTGCGCCGGCCTGGTGCTGGTGGCGTCGAACCCGTTTCTCGGTCACCTGAAGGGGCATCTCGACGCACGTGCGAACGGCTTGCTGTTGCGTTCGGTGGCGGCCGACTACACGTCGCTCGACGAGCGCGAACTCGCGCAACGGCTGGCGTCCTCACACCCGTCCTCCTGAGCTGCCGCCGCGCAGCCGCGGTGTCTGCTCAGGCCGGGACGGGGCGCCTCACGCGTTCGCGCTTGACCTGCGCGGGCGCGATGCGCGCGATCTCGACCAGTTCCTCGGTCAGGCAGCGGGCGACATCGTCCGCGGTCAGCACGCCGGTCAGCCGGCCGCGGGCGTCGATGACCGGCAGGCGCCGAACTCCCTTGCCGCGCATGTGCCAGATCGCGTCGTAGACGACTTCGTCCTCGCCCGCCGTCACCAGCTCGTCGACGATCAGGTCGCCGACCCGGAGCATCGCCGGATCGAGACCCTGGGCCATCACCTCGATCACCAGATCGCGGTCCGTGACGACGGCGACGGGCGTGACCCGGCCGTCGACCTCGTCGACGACGATCAGGTCGCCGACGTGGTGTTCGCGCATCAGGCGCGCCGCCTCCAGCGCGCTCGTCTCGCGCCCGCAGGTCACCACCGAGCGTGTGCAGATTTCGCCGATGCGCATGATCGTCCTTTTGGTTGGGTCGATGCGCGCCGCGGCGGTCAAGCCCCGGCGCACACGATCGAGCTTAGACGCAGGGCGCTGTCGATGCTTGAGGGAGATCAGTCCTGCACGCGCTCGCACGCTCATCGCGGGCCGCCGATGTTGAGTGCGCTCAATGCCTGGAAGCGCAGCCGTGGCTACCCTGAAAGGCATGTGAAGGCGGCAGGCGAGGCCTGCACGGCCCGGTCGCACCATGGAGGCAGCAGATGAAGCATCAGAAACCCGCCAGCGCCGGCTCGCCCAAGGTTCCTGCGAAGGAGCGGACCCCGGCGCCGGTCAAGGGCAATGGCAAGGCGGCCAGACCGAAGGACGTGCCTTCCGGCGACCGGCGCGACACTTTCATCCGCGAGTCGGCCTACGCCTTCTACGAAGCGCGCGGCTGCATCGACGGTCACGCGCTCGAGGATTGGCTGCAGGCCGAAGCGGAATTCGACCACGCGCTGACCGGGCCAGGCGCCGCGGGTTGAAGGTCGGTCGACCGGTCGCCCGCGAACCGTTCCTTTCATCGTGCGTCGGCCCGGCCGACGCACCGAGGTGTCACCGTGCGATCCACTTGGCTGAAGCATTACCCACCCGGCATCCCGGCCGAGGTGAACATCGATGAGTTCAGGTCCCTCAACGACGTGCGGCGGCGCAGCTACCAGCGTTTCGGCGCGTTGCCCGCGTACAGCAACATGGGAGCGTCGCTGAGCTACGAGGAGCTCGAAGCGGCGAGCGGCGCGTTCGCGGCCTACCTGCAGCACTCGCCGGGGCTGCGGCGCGGCGACCGTGTCGCGATCATGATGCCCAACCTGCTGCAGTACCCGGTCGCGCTCTTCGGGGTGCTGCGCGCGGGCATGGTGGTCGTCAACGTCAACCCGCAGTACACCGCCCCCGAACTCGAGCACCAGCTCCTCGACTCCGGCGCCGCGGCGATCGTGGTGCTCGAGAACTTCGCCCACACCGTGCAGGAGGTCCTGAAGCGCAACCCGGCGCTGAAGCTGACGGTCTTCACGACCGAGGTCGGCGACCTGTTTCCGGTGGTCAAGGAGGTCCTGACCAACGTGGTCGTCAAGTACATCAGGAAGATGGTCCCGCCCTGGGAGATCCCCGGCGCGATCGAGTTCAACGCCGCCCTGCGCGCCGGACGCGCACTGGCGCTGGACGAGGCGGTGCTGGGCCATGGCGACACGGCCTTCCTGCAGTACACCGGCGGCACCACCGGCGTGGCCAAGGGCGTCGTGCTGTCGCACGGCAACATGGTCGCCAATCTGCAGCAGCTGTCGGCGTGGATGGCCCACGACCTGATCGATGGCAAGGAGACGCTGGTCTGCCCGTTGCCGCTGTACCACGTCTACGCGCTGACCTGCAGCCTGGTGTTCATGAAGATCGGCGCGCACACCGTGCTGGTCACGAACCCGCGCGACATGCCGGCGTTCATCGAGGACCTGAAGCGCCATCCGTTCACGGTCATCGTCGGCGTCAACACGCTGTACCGGGCCCTGCTCGACGCGCCCGGGTTCGTCGACGTCGACACCCGCAGCCTGAAGGTGACCAACGCCGGTGGCATGGCGGTGCAGCGGGTCGTGGCGCAGCGCTGGAAGGCCGCCACCGGCGTGCCCATCATCGAGAGCTACGGGCTGTCGGAGGCATCGCCGGGCGCGTTGTCGAATCCGCTCGACATCGAGGACTGGACCGGCACCATCGGCATGCCGATTCCGTCGACCGAGGCCGCCGTGCTCGACGACGCGGACAACGAGGTGCCGATCGGCGAAGTCGGCGAGATCTGCATCCGCGGCCCGCAGGTCATGTCGGGCTACTGGAACCGGCCGGACGAGACCCGCAAGGTGTTCACCCGCGACGGCTGGCTGCGCACCGGCGACATGGGCGTGATGGACGAGCGCGGCTGCTTCCGGATCACCGATCGCAAGAAGGACATGATCGTCGTCTCGGGCTTCAAGGTCTTCCCGAACCAGGTCGAGGACGCGGTCGCGCTGCATCCTGGCGTGGCCGAGGTCGCCGCGGTCGGCGTGCCGGACGAGCGCTCCGGCGAGGTCGTCAAGATCGTCGTCGTCAGGCAGGACCCGGCACTGACCGAGCAGGCGCTGCTCGAACATTGCCGCCAACACCTGACCGACTACAAGGTGCCCAAGATCGTCGAGTTCCGCAGCGAGCCGCTGCCGAAGACGGCGCTGGGCAAGATCCTGCGGCGCGAGTTGCGTACGACCGCGGCGGCCGTCGCACCCCAGCCGGGCGTGGCGCCGCCCTGACCCGGGGCCGGCCGCGCTACGGTGTCTTCGCGGCCAGGTAGGCGACGATCGAATCGAGCGTCGACAGCCGCGCGTAGTCCGCCTCGGGAATGTCGACGCCGAAGCGCTCGTGCAGCGCGACGATGACGTTCAGCCAGTCCATCGAGTCGAGATCGACTTGGCGGCGCAGCGCGCGGTCGGCGATCAGTTCGCCTTCGTCGACCTCGGGCGCGATCGTCCTGATCGCGGCGACCACGCCGGCACGGATGGCTTGCTCGTTCATCGCTTGCTCCTCAAGGAAATGTGGCTCTGCCACTTTCGTTGAACCCCCGCGGCGGGCGGGCCGGGCACAGCCCGGCCCTGGGGGCGCTCAAAGGTCTTCGGGCCGTTGCAGCAGTTCGCGCAGGCGCGCCAGGAACAGCGCGCCGCGGTGGCCGTCGCTGACGCGGTGGTCGGCGCTCAAGGTCGCCGTCAGGGCCGGCATGGCCGACACCACACCGCCGTCCACCCACGGCCGCTCGCCGATGCGGCCGAAGCCGACCAGCGCCACCTGCGGCGGATAGATCACGCCGTACACCGCCTCCACGCCCTGCTCGCCGAGGTTGGTGACGGTGAGCGTCGGGTCCGACAGCTCCGAGCTGCGCAGGCTGCCGGCGCGGCAGCGCTTGACGAGGTCCGCCAATTCGCCCATCAGTTGGTCCAGCGGCTTGCTGCCGACATCGTGCAGTGCCGGCGCGATCAGCCCGCCATGGCGCAGCGAGATCGCCACGCCGATGTGCGCTGCGGCGCTCGGCCGGAACGCCCCGTCGGCGAACCGCCCGTTGATCTCGGGGACCTCGCGCACCGCCAGCGCCACCGCCTTCAGCAGCAGCACGGCCGGCAGCAGGCGCCGCGTGACCTCGCGCTGCTCGTTCGCGCCGCGCAGCCAGGCCAGCGCGTTGCGCATCGGCACCGTCTCGGCGAGGTAGTAGTGCGGGATCTCGCGCTTGGAGCGGGCCATGGCCGCGGCGATGGCGGCGCGCATCTGGTCGCCGCCGAGGCCGGGTCGCCCCTTCTCAGGCGGCGGCGCAGGCTTGCTCGCCGTCGCCGTCTCGATGTCAGCCAAGA
>JAYSLR010000724.1:0-8770 GCA_043725365.1 Rhizobacter sp.
GTTCCACCTGGACATCGTGCTGTGGATCGCCAACCTGCACCACCTGGAGCGCGGCAACTTGTTCTTCGCGTACCTGCTGCTGATTCGCGTGGTCGATCAGGTCGGCTTCGGCTTCCGCAGGGCGGTGTACTTCGGCCATGTCGTGACGGCGGCGTACCTGGCCTACTCGATCGGCGTCTCGCTGCTCGAACCTGCGCGGGTCGACTGGCCCGATCGCGTCGGCATCGCCGCGACCATGTACCTGCTGGGCCTGTACATTGCCTTCACCGGGCTGGTGACACAGCGCTTGCGGCTGCGCACGCGGCAGGCGATCCATACGGCACGCGAGCTGGTCCGCAGCCTCGAACAGAAGGCGCAGGCGCTGCAGGCGCAGGCGGTCGAGCTCGAGCAGGCGCGCCAGCTGGCCGACCAGGCGAATCTCGCGAAGTCGCAGTTCCTGGCGGTCACGAGCCACGAGATCCGCACCCCGATGAACGGCATCCTGGGCGCGGCCGAACTGCTGATGGGCGGCCCGCTCACGGCGACGCAGCGGCACTACGTGCGCACGGCGCACCGTTCGGCCACGGCGCTGCTGGCGCTGATCGACGACGTGCTCGACCTGTCGCGCATCGAGGCGGGGAAGCTGACGCTGCGCGACTCGATCGTCGACCTGCGGGCACTCGTCGCCGAAGCGGTCGAGCTGGTGAAGATGACGGCGCGCGACAAGCCGGTCACGCTGACGTGCGTGGTGTCGAGGAAGCTGCCGTCGAGGGTGCTGGCCGACCCGTTGCGATTGCGGCAGATGCTCGTCAACCTGCTGCACAACGCGGTCAAGTTCACCGATCGCGGCACGGTTGCGCTCGAGGTCCTCGTGCTCGAGGAGGCACCGCAGGCGCTGCGCGTGCGCTTCTCGGTGCGCGACACCGGGATCGGGATCGCCAGCGACATGATCGATTCGATCTTCGGCGCGTTCACCCAGGTCGACGCCTCCAGTACACGGCGCCATGGCGGCAGCGGTCTGGGGCTGGCGATCGTCAAGGAGCTGACCGAACTGATGGGGGGGCAGGTCGGGGTCGAGAGCCGCGTCGATTCGGGCTCTCACTTCTGGATCGATCTGGCGCTGAAGGCGGCGCCGGAGGGCGCGGTGCCCGCGCGGGTGCCCGGCGCCGACGAGAACGGCGACGTCGACGAAGTCTCGGTGTCGGTGCTGCTCGCCGAGGACGACCTCGTCAACCAGATGGTGGTCGAAGAAATGCTGAAGATGCTCGGTTGCGAGGTCGATGTCGTCGGTGACGGCGACGCTGCTCGGCACGCTGCCGCCGACAGGCGCTACGACATCGTCTTCATGGATTGCCACATGCCCGTGATGGATGGCTACGAAGCCACGCGTCGCATCCGCGAGCGCGAGCAGCATTCAGGCACGCGCACGCCGATCGTCGCGCTGACCGCCGATTCGCTGGAGAGCGATCGCGAGCGTTGCCTCGCATCGGGCATGGACGGCTTCATGACCAAGCCCGTGAGCAGCGCGCAGCTGTCCGCCGCGATCGAGCGCTGGACCGGGCTGCACACCCACCCGGCCACCCAGTGGTGACGCTGCGCGGCGGGCCCGCGAACAAGCGTCGAACTTCCATCACGTTTGCGGCGTTCATCAACGAGATGTGGTGGGCCAGGCAGCTTTCGATGGACCCATGAAACTGGGCGTCGCAGACGCTTGAAGGCGGGATCGACACGATGGCCGGCGAAACATTACTTCGCGATGCAAAGCTCGCCCTACGTTTCGACACATCTGCGAGCATTCGCCGGCGGTGCCGACTCAGCTCGGAGTTGCACCGAAGATCCCAGTTGCTGCGTGCAACCGGTGGGACGTGCCGGGTCTATGGTCTGCGCGTGTCCCAAACCTGGCGGGCCAACAATCGATGGAGTGGGCCGATGAGGCTTGCATTGGTGCGGTTTGCAGCTGCGTGCCTCGTTCCTGCGTTGGCGGCCTGCGGCGGTGGTGGTGGCGGCAGCGGTGCGGGCACGAGCAGCGGTGGCACGACTACCAGCGGACTGCTTCCTGCCGCCCCCCCGTTGGGCGCCACCCTGTATGCCGATGCGCGAGTCCTCAGGCCGATGCAGGACGGCGACACCTGGAGCTACCGCGGAACGGCCACCGCCTACACCGGCGCCACGCCGGTTGCGTATCTGACGACCACCACGCAGTCGGGGACCAGTGCCACCGGCGCCACCGAGACGATGACCAACTCGGACAACACCGGGCCGGGTTCGGATCCGCTGTCGGAGGCCAACGGTGTCGTCGGCAGCACGCAGAGTGTCGATTTCACCGGCAAGGGCAATCCGCAGCTCGTGAATTTCATCGAGCTGCGCTCACCCGTTCAGCAAGGCGATCAGTACACGATACTCGACCAGCACTTCACCGACACGGCCATCGATGCCGACGGGGACGGTAAGGCCGACGCGCTGGACCTGGCGATCTACGCACGCGTCGCCGGCGCGGAGACCGTGACCTTGCCCAACCTGCCCGCGATGCAGGCCGTTCGCGTCGACTCGTTCGTGCTCTCGCGGGTGACCTACTCGAGCAACGGTCAGACCTCACCGATCGTGCAGGCGAGCATCCAGTCCTGGTATGTCGCGGGCGTCGGCGTCGTGCGCCAGACGGCGACCGTTCCTTCGACGTCGGGCGGCGGTGTCGCGATCACCGACGAGCAGATCACGGCGTGGGACGGCATCACCGCCGGGCTGGGTGCGATGCGGCCGGTGGCGGCGGTGATTCCCGCCACCAGTGGCGCCTTCCCCGGCCAGAGCCTGCCGATCCAAGGCCTGTCGCCGTACGCTTTCCCGTTCCAGGACCATGCGCTGGTGCTGACATCGGCGCCGGACTTCGTGTCGGGCACGATGGCCAGCGCGGTCGACCTGCGTGGCAACGTGACGATGTCGACGCTGGTGCCGGGATTGACGGCGTCCGGCCCGAGGACAGTCGTCGCTGTGTCGAGTGGTGTGGTCTCGATCGATGCCGAGTACATTGGCACCAACAACGACTATGACTTGACGCGCATCGACGCCGAAGGCGCGCTGATCGGAACCGCGCGCGGTGCCACGGTGCACTTGGGTGGTGCGCACGTCGGTTCGTTCGTGACGCAGCTCGTCGCGGCGGGCGATGGAACGACGCTGTGGCTGTTTTGGGGACGTTCCTACTACGACCCGGGCAACGGCGCCGTACCGGGGTCCGAGCTTGTTCTTCAACCGTTCTCGCTGGACGGCGTGGCGCTGGCGCCTGAGATGCTCGTGGACACGGTTGATTCGGCTGGCCTGCAGATCACGGCCGCGAACGGCCAGGTGATGCTGTCCTGGTCGCGTCCCGACTCGATGTACGACGCGAAGTTCGGCTCCGCCTCGCTCGCCGGCCTGGGGCCGGTGCAGACGCTGGCCTCCGGCCTGACGAGCGCGGCCCCGATGACACCCCTTCAGCTGGGAACCTCCAGCGCGCTCGTCTGGCCGCTTCCACCGGGCACCAACCTCTCCACAGGTGTTTCCGGCGGCGTGCTGCTCGACGCGAACCTCGCGCCGGTGCGGGCCGGCACGACCTGGCTGGACGAGCAGATCGCCGGGCTGCCTTCGTACGGCGTCGTCACCCCGGTATCGCTCGGCTCGCGCATCGTCGTCACGTCAACCCAGTTCGCCGCCCTCTGGCCCGGCGATTCCTACTCCCAGAACGTCGGCTCCGTCAGTTGGCTCGATGTGGCAGCAACACCGTTGGCCACCACGCCGGTGAACAGCGTTCGCTTCGCTTCTGGTGACGCGTTGCGGCAGGCCGTCTTTGCGGACCGTGTCCTGGTCTTCGGCGGCGTCAACACCCTGACAACCACCGTCGTGTGGCTCAACAAGGGCGCGTCGCAATAGCGCTGCGGCAGGCCATCGACATCCGAGTCCCACTCAACCGCCCGACACGACCAATGAAACGTCTTCTTGCTGCCCTGTTCATTTCCGTCGCCGTTCTCGGAGGCTGCGCCACGTCGAGGGACATGGCCTTTCACGACGACGCCGACAAGCTCACGGCGTCGAGCAAGCCGATCTTCCTGATGTCCGTGACGCTCACGAATTCGTACCGGACCCGGTTCCGGCCCGAATTGAAGGTCGTCGACGTCGAGCGCCATGACTCGGCGGGAAAGCCGGAAGTCCTGGCATTCGCGATGGACGGCGAAGGTACTGTCGAGTCCGAGGTCGACGATGCTCCGCCCAGATACCTGGTCCGGATGGAGCTCGATCCTGGGGCGTACGAGGTTCGGGGCATGGTCAGCAGGGCACGCGGTTTCCCGATCGTCGGCCAGTTCTTCGTCCCCCTGCACCTGCCGCTGACCAGCAAGGAGCCAGGCGTCTTCTATCTCGGGCACGTCGATGCGGAAGTGCGCGAGAGAGTGGGGGACGAGTTCAGGGCGGGGCCCGTCATTCCGCTGATCGATCAGGCGATCGCGGGCGCATCGGGCGGGACTTTCGACGTTCGGATTTCAGACGCGTTCGCCACCGACGAGGCACTGCTGCGAAAGACGTTCCCGCAGCTGGGCGCCGCCGACATTCGCAAGGCGATCCTGCCGCCCTTCGACCGGGGCGTCGCGCAGAAATGGTGGGAGGACCACTGAGCGGCGCCGCTCACGGTCGCGTCGCGGTGCCGGCCGGCAACTTCGTCCACGGCAGGTCGCCCGGGTCGGCCGCCATCGGCCCCGGCGCCTTGGCCACCAGGATGTGCGAGGCGATCGGCGCGAACGCGGCGCGGAAGTGCACCGAGCTCTTGTTGACCAGCAGCTTCATCTGCGCCGGCTCGACGCCGAGGTAGCGGTACAGGTCCAGGTCCAGCATCTGCGCCTTGCTGCTCGCCAGCAGCACCTTGATGCCTTCCAGTTCGACGCAGGCGCTGGGCCCGAGTCGCATCGTCGCGCCGGCCGTCATCGGGCCGTGCATCTCGACGACGCCGTCGCTGACCGCGAGCACGCGCACGCTGGCCTCGACCGGCGGCTCGGTCAGTGCGCCGCTCCAGGTCGGCACCGCGCGGCCGAGCCGCAGCGCGAGCGTCGCGCCGACGCCGGCCGCGACCGCGGCGCGCGCCGCGTCGGGGTCGAACATCAGGCCGAGTGCGACCCGGCCCTGCAGCCGCGCGCCCGCATCCGCCTGCAGCAGCGCGTGCAGCAGCCCGGTGGTGTTGGCGTCGCCACCGGCGCCGGGGTTGTCCTGGGTGTCGGCGATCACGACCGGCGCGTCGGCCTCCAGCGCGAGCGCGATCGCCTGTTCCACCGCGTCGCGCGGGGCGAGCAGCTCGGTCGTCCAGTCGGCGCGGCGCGTCACTGCGACCTCGGTGTGCAGCTGCTGTACCGCGCCGCGCACGCGCGCCGGATCGATGCCGTAGCCGAACAGCACCGGCCCGCATTCGGCGAAGTCGGCGGCCGAGAAACCCATCGCGAAGTTGAGCTCGACGTCGTGCTGCGCCTCGATCTGAACGATCTGCGCGATCACCGACGCGGCCGGCTGCATCAGCGTGCACTGCGCGTTCAGCGGCAGCAGGAAGGGCACGCGCTCGGCATGTCGCGCGCGCTCCGGCGCCGCCGGCACGAGGCGGCGCGCCAGCATGCGCGCGGCGCGCCGGCCGGTCTCGCGCATGTCGACGTGCGGGTAGGTCCGGTAGGCGGTCATCGCGCTCGTCAGCGCCAGCATGCGTGCCGTCACGTTCGCATGCAGATCCAGGCTCGCGACGACGGGCATCGCCGGGCCGACGACGGCACGGATGCGCGCGAGCAGCTCGCCCTCGGCATCGTCGACGCCCTCGGCGACGGCGGCGCCGTGCAGGTCGAGGAAGACCGCATCGACGCTGCCGCGCCGCAGGTCGTCGACGATCTCGGTGCAGATGCGCTCGAAGGCCGCGGCCGTGACGCGGTTCGACGGCATCGCGCCGGCCCAGACCGAAGGCTGCAAGGCCCAACCGTGCTCCAGCGCCTCGGCGACGAAGCCGCCGAGCGCGGTGCTGGTCGGCGCCATCTGCGCGAGCATCGCGTCGCCGCGCGCGTAGCCGGGGTAGCCGGCGCCGGACGTGAAGGCCGCCCAGTCGGCCGGCGAGGGCGCGAAGGTGTTGGTCTCGTGGTGGAAGCCGGCGACGAAGATGGTGGCGGTCGTCATGGGAGCAGCGCGATCTCGGTCGCGGTGAAGCCGGCCGCCAGGCGCGCGGCGTGGTTGAAGGGCGGGCGCAGCCGCGGCGCCTCGTGGCGCTGCGCGAGCGCGTCGTAGAGCGCGACCGGGTCGAGGCCGTCGCGTGCGCACAGCCAGCGGTACCAGCGGTTGCCGATCGCGACGTGGCCGATCTCGTCGCGCAGGATCACCTCGAGGATCTCGACCGCGCGCAGGTCGCCGGCGCGCCGCAGCTTGGCCTGCATCGGCGGGGTCGCGTCCAGGCCGCGCGCCTCCAGCGTGCGCGGCACCAGCGCCATGCGCGCGGTCAGGTCATGCGCGGTGCGCTGCGTCATCGCCCACAGGCCGTCGTGCGCGTCGTGGTCGCCGTAGTCCAGCCGAGCGTGAGCAGGTGCTCGCGCAGCAGCGTGAAGTGCAGCGCCTCCTCGCTGGCGACACGCAGCCAGTCGCGGTAGTACGCGAGCGGCATGCCGGCGAAGCGCCAGACGGCGTCGAGCGCGAGGTTGATCGCGTTGAACTCGATGTGCGTGACGGCGTGGAGCAGCGCGGCGCGGCCCTCGGGTGTGAACGGCGAGCGCGTTGGCACGTCCTTGGCCGGCACGAGGCGGGGTCGCGCCGGGCGGCCCGGCAGCGGGTCCATTGACGTGAGCTGCGCGTCGGGGTCGATGGCCGCGTCGGTCAGCCCGGCGAACAGCGCGCGGGCCTGCGCCGCCTTGTCGAGCGGATCGTTCAGGGCGAGGATCGCCAGCGCGCCTCGTCTCGCTTCGGGTGTCATGGCCAACGATGATAGGCGCTGAGCCCGCGAAGCTCCGTAGGGTTGGCGTCGCCCTAGAATCGCGACCTTCGAATCGCCCGCGAGGTGACCCGCATGGCCCTGTACCAGATCGACGAACACTGCCCGCAACTGGCCGAAGGCGCGTGGGTCGCCGACAGCGCGCAGGTCATCGGCCGCGTCGAACTCGGCGAGGACGCGAGCGTGTGGTTCGGCGCGATCCTGCGCGGCGACACCGAGCAGCTGCGCATCGGCAAGGGCTCGAACGTGCAGGACGGCAGCGTGCTGCACGCCGACCCCGGCTTCCCGCTGGTGCTGGGCGAGCACGTGACCATCGGGCACCAGGTGATGCTGCACGGCTGCACGGTCGGTGACGGCTCGTTGATCGGCATCCACGCGGTGGTGCTGAACGGCGCGAAGATCGGCAAGAACTGCCTGGTGGGCGCCGGGGCACTGGTGACCGAGGGCAAGGAATTCCCCGACGGCTCGATGATCCTCGGCTCGCCGGCCAAGGTGGTGCGGCAGCTGACGCCGGAGCAGATCGCCGCGCTGCCGCGCAGCGCCCACCACTACGTCCAGAACGCGAAGCGCTTCAGGGACGGGTTGAAGAAGATCGGATGAACACGGCGATGAGGGGCGCGGTCTTCGCGAGCCCGGCGCCGGGCCGCCCCAAGGCGGGCGAGACCCCCTCGGGGGGTCGTCCGCCGTACACGGCGGACGAGGGGCTGTCATGAGTGAGCTGCACAAGTTCATCTTCGAGGGGCTGCCGGTGCGCGGCATGCTGGTGCGCCTGACCGACAGCTGGCAGGACGTGCTGGCGCGCCGAGCGGGCTCGAACGATGCGTTCGCGCCGCCGGTGCGCGCGCTGCTCGGCGAGATGGCGGCGGCCGGCGTGCTGATGCAGTCGAACCTGCGCTTCGACGGTGCGTTGGTGCTGCAGATGTTCGGCGATGGGCCGGTCAAGCTGGCGGTCGCCGAGGTGCAGGCCGACCTCGCGTTCCGCGTCACCGCGAAGGTGATCGGCGAGGTGAGCGACGGCGCGCGGCTGGAGGCCATGCTGAACGTGCACGGCCAGGGCCGCTGCGCGATCACGCTCGACCCGAAGGACAAGCGGCCCGGCCAGCAACCGTACCAGGGCATCGTCGCGCTGCACGGCGACCGGCGCGAGCCGCTGCAGGAACTGGCCGAGGTGCTGGAGCACTACATGCTGCAGTCCGAGCAGCTCGACACGCGCCTGATCCTCGCCGCGAACGACGAGCTCGCCGCGGGGCTGCTGCTCCAGCGCCTGCCGGTGCAGGGCGGGGCCAACCTTCAGGGGGGCCAGCGCAACGAGGACCTGATCGGGCTGGACGAGGCGTTCAACCGCCTCGCGCTGCTCGCCGGCACGCTGACGCGCGACGAGTTGCTGACGCTCGACGCCGACACCGTCTTGCGCCGCCTGTTCTGGGAGGAGCCGCTGCGCCGCTTCCCGCCGTTGCGCGGCGACGATGGCCCGCGCTTCGCCTGCAGCTGCTCGCGCGAGCGCGTCGGCAGCATGCTGAAGAGCCTGGGTCGCGACGAGATCGACGGCATCGTGCGCGAGCAGGGCCGGGTCGAGATCGGCTGCGACTTCTGCGGCCTGAAGTACCACTTCGACCCGGTCGACGTCGGCGAGCTGTTCACGCCGATCGGCAACCAGGCGCCGGGCTCGGCCGCGACACACTGAGGCCCGCGGGCCGCTACGTCAGGCGGTGGCCGCAGACGCCGCAGAACACGTCGTCCGAGCCGATCGAGGACAGGCATTGCGGGCAGGTCGGCACCTTGGCGACGCCCGGCGTGGTCGCGCCGGGCGGCAGCTCGCGCGGGCCC
>JAYSLR010000725.1:0-8974 GCA_043725365.1 Rhizobacter sp.
GCGACAATCCGAACCGCTCGGCATGCTCGATCACCATCAGCGATGCGTTCGGCACGTCGACGCCGACCTCGATCACCGTGGTCGACACCAGCACCGCCATCGTGCCGGCGTTGAACTGCGCCATCACCGCCGCCTTCTCCGCCGCCGGCATGCGGCCGTGCAGCAGGCCGACCGTGTGGCCGGGCAGCGCCGCACCCAGCTCGGCGTGCGTCTCGGTCGCGTTGCGCAGGTCCAGCGTCTCGCTCTCCTCGATCAGCGGGCAGACCCAGTAGACCTGCTGGCCCTGCGCGATCGCGGCGCCGATGCGCGCCACCACCGCGTCGCGCTTCGCATCCGCGAACAGCTTGGTGACGACCGGCGTGCGGCCGGGCGGCAGCTCGTCGATCGTGCTGACGTCGAGGTCGGCGAACAAGGTCATCGCCAGCGTGCGCGGGATCGGCGTGGCGCTCATCATCAGCGTGTGCGGCTCGATCGCGTTGGAGCGCAGCTTCTCGCGCAGCGCGAGCCGCTGCTGCACGCCGAAGCGGTGCTGCTCGTCGACGATCGCCAGCCCCAGCTTCGCGAACCGCACCTGCTCCTGGATCACCGCGTGCGTGCCGACCACCAGCGCAGCCTCGCCCGACGCCACCTGTTCCAGCATCTTCGTTCGCGCCTTGCCCTTGCGGCTGCCGGTCAGCCACGCCACCGTGATGCCCAGCGGCGCCAGCCAGCCGACCAGCTTGCGCAGGTGCTGCTCGGCGAGGATCTCGGTCGGCGCCATCAACGCGCATTGCCAGCCGTCGGCGATCGCGATCGCGGCGGCGAGGGCGGCCACGACGGTCTTGCCGGAACCGACATCACCCTGCAGCAGGCGGTGCATCGGCACCTCGCGCTGCAGGTCGAGCGCGATCTGTTCGACGACGCGGCGCTGTGCGCCGGTGAGCTCGAACGGCAGCGCCGCGAGCAACTTCTCCTGCAGTGCGCCGGCGCGCACCGCGAAGCGCGGCGCGCGCTGGCGCTCGCGTTCGCGCTTGGCCTGCAACTGCGAGAGCTGCTGCGCCAGCAGCTCCTCGAACTTCAGGCGCTGCCAGGCCGGGTGGCTGCGGTCCTCGAGCGTCGCGACGCCGACGTCCGGCGCCGGGTGGTGCAGGAAGTTCAGCGCGTCGCGCAGGCTCATCATCCCCGCCGGCACGGCCTCGGGCGGCAGCAGCTCCGACAGGTCGACCCGCGCCAGGGCCGCATCCATCGCCTTGCGCAGGTAGGCCTGCGGCAGCTGCGCGCTGGTCGGGTAGACCGGCGTCAGCGCGGTCGGCAGCGGCGTGCCTTCGGCGACGATCCTGACCGTCGGGTGCACCATCTCCAGCCCGAAGAAGCCGCCGCGCGCCTCGCCTCGCACGCGCACGCGCTTGCCCGGCGCGAGCGCCTTCTGCTGCGAGGGGTAGAAGTGCAGGAAGCGCAGCACCAGGTCATCGCCGCCGTACGAGACGCGCACGACGAGCTGGCGGCGCCCGCGGATCTGCACCTCGTTGTCGCGCACCACGCCTTCGACCTGCGCCGTGGCGCCATCGCGCAGGCTCGCGATCGGCACGAGTCGGGTCTCGTCCTCGTAGCGGATCGGCAGGTGCAGCGCGAAGTCGATCGGCCGGCGCAGCCCGAGTTTCTCGAGCGCCCGCTGCGGGCCGGACTTGTCCTGGCCGGCCGGGGCGGCGGGTGCTGCGGTCATGGGAGAATTCTGCCCTTCTTGTTGGCACGGGCCGGTCCAGCCCTCAACCGATGACCTCCCGCTACACGCTGAGCGATTTCGACTTCGCGCTGCCCCCCGAACTGATCGCCCAGCAGCCCGCCGCGCAGCGCAGCGGCTCGCGCCTGCTCGACGGCCGCGGCGCCGCGCCGATCGATCGCCTGTTCCACGAGCTGCCCGCGCTGCTGCACGCCGGCGACCTGCTGGTGTTCAACGACACGCGCGTGATCAAGGCCCGGCTGCTCGGCGCCAAGGCCAGCGGTGGCGCGGTCGAGGCGCTGGTCGAGCGCGTGCTGCCGGATCACGAGGTGCTGATGCACCTGCGCGCCAGCAAGTCGCCCAAGGCCGGCAGCCGGGTTCGCTTCGCCGATGCATTCGAGGCCGAGGTGCTGGGCCGCGCGGGGCCGCAGGACTCGCTGTTTCACCTGCGCTTTCCCGACGATCCGCTGCGACTGCTCGAACGCCACGGCCACGTGCCGCTGCCGCCCTACATCACGCACGCCGACACCGCCGAGGACGAGCGCCGCTACCAGACCGTGTTCGCCGCGAAGCCCGGCGCCGTGGCGGCGCCGACCGCGGCGCTGCACTTCGACGCGGCGCTGCTGGCCGCGCTGGCGCAGCGCGGCGTCGCGACCGCGAACGTCACGCTGCACGTCGGCGCCGGCACCTTCCAGCCGGTGCGCAGCGAGAACCTCGCCGAACACCGGATGCACCACGAGTGGTTCGACGTGCCGGCGGCCACCGTCGACGCGATCACGCGCACGCGCGCCGCCGGCGGGCGCATCGTCGCGGTCGGCACGACGACGCTGCGCGCGCTCGAATCGGCCGCGCGCAGCGGCGCGCTCGTGGCCGGCAGCCGCGACACCGACATCTTCATCACGCCGGGCTTCGGGTTCCGCGTCGTCGACGTGCTCGTCACCAACTTCCACCTGCCGAAGAGCACGCTGCTGATGCTGGTCAGCGCGTTCGCCGGCTTCGAGCAGATGCGCGCGCTGTACGCGCACGCGATCCGCGAGCGCTACCGCTTCTTCAGCTACGGCGACGCGATGCTGCTCGCGCGCGCACCGCGCGCCTGACGCCAACTTCTTCACGCCGGCGCGCGCCGGCGTTGTCGCCCCTCGGCCAAACGGACGATGGCGCGAAGCCGCGCGGCTGTTTCAAATGCTCACAGCGCTCGGTCGAACGGTCCGGGCCTGGTTCGTCCAACCCAGCAGAGGTGCATTTGAAAACCAAACTTCTCGCGCGGCACGTTGCCGCCCTCGCCCTTCCGGCCCTGCTCGTCGCGTGCGGCGGCGGAGGCGGCAGCAGCGCCACGACCCCGACCGCGACGGTGCTGAGCATCAGCGGCACCGCGGCCACCGGCGCCGCGATCGTCGGCGGCACCGTCGACGTGAAGTGCGCGGTCGGCACCGGCACCGCCACGTCCAACAGCACGGGCGGCTACACGGTCAGCGTCACATCGGGCAGCCTGCCCTGCCTGCTGAAGGTCACGCAAGCCGACGGCAGCACGCTGTTCTCGGTGGCCACCGGCTCGGGCAGCACCGCGGTCGCCAACATCAACCCGGTGACGCAGCTCGTGATCGCGAGCCTGAGCGGCACCGACCCGGCCGCGTACTTCGCCGGTTTCGACAGCGCCGCGGCGGCGGCGGTGACCCCCACCAAGCTGGACGATGCCGTCGGCACGGTGAAGACCACGCTGCTCGCGGCCGGCATCGACCTGAGTTCGACCGACGTGCTCAGCGGCACCCTCACGCCCGCGACCGCGACCACCACCGGCGACGCCTACGACCAGGCACTCGACGCGTTGGCGGTCAAGCTCACCAGCACCGGAACGACGCTGGCCGACCTGACCACCACGGTGGCGGCCACATCGCCGGCGGCGACCGCGTCCACCAGCACGCCGACCTCCAGCGTCGCGTCCTTGCCGGCCGATCTGCTGCTCAAGCCGGCGGCGAGCAACTGCCCGGCGCTGCGCAGCGCGACCTACCGCATCGTCACCCCGGACGCCGGCAAGACGCTGAGCGCCCAGTTCGGCAAGGTCACGATCGACGCGAGCACGCTGGCCCTGGTCTACAGCAACGGCAGCACCGACACCTGGGTGGCCAACGGCGCCTGCCGATTCCTCGGCAATGGCGGCACGAGCGACATCGTCGTGTCCCAAGCCGGCGTGGCCGTCGTGCGCTACCTCGACGCCGCGACCAGCACCTACAAGCTCGCGTTCGGCTTCCCCGAGCAGGCCCACACGCTGGCCGAGCTCGAAGGCAGCTGGAACACCGCAGGCCTCCAGTACGACCCGACCAGTGCGGCCTACATCGGCTCTGCAGCGACCGGCACCTTCGGCGCCGACGGCAGCCTGAGCAGCGTCTCGGTGTGCGAAGACGCGGCCACCTGGAGCGTGGCGAGCTGCGTCACGGTGACGAGCGGCCTTCCGAGCTTCCGCATCAACGTCGACGGCGGCTTCGACGTGGTCGATCCGGACACGACGGTGAACGGCCGGACGTTCGCCTACCGCTCGGGCAGCGGCGACCTGATGATGATGCACGTCGACGGCGACGGCAGCTTCGAGGTTCGCACCCGCCAGCGCAGCAACGAGCTGCCGGCCGTGGGCCTTGTCCGCACGAACTGGGACCTGATCCTCAACAGCAAGCTGCTGGCCCCACCGGCACTGAGCCAGTCGATGAACACCATCACCGCGATCGATGCCACGACGAGCAGCTTCACCCGCCTGGCCAAGACCGTCGGCGGCACCGACGAGCACTACGAGACGGTGGACGCCAACAAGCCGCGCGACGGCTACAGCTTCCGTCCCGCGGCGACGGTCACCGGCACCGACGGCGTCACGGTGGTGCAGGTGCGCGAGTGGACGAACCTGGGCCTGCGCGGCATGGGCCTGAACGCGTTGATCCGCCCGACGCAGAAGCAACTCGCCTTCTCGGTGCAGCAGGCACCCTGAGCTTGCGTCGATCCGGTTAAGCTCGCCGTTCACAAGACGGCGCACCGGCCCGCGCCGCAAGACGACGATGAACGAAACGTTGGGAGCCGCCAGCCCGGTCACGGGCTGGCGGCATGCATTTGGGCTGCTGCTGCTGCTGTCGCTGCTGGTCGGGCCTGGCCCTGCCAGCGCCGATCCTGCCGCGTCGGCACCGCTGCTGGAATTTCACGTGGCCGAGTATTCGGCCGACGGCGGCGCCACCTGGTCCCGCGTCGCGCTGCCCGACACCTGGGCGCAGCGCGGCCTGCGCACGAGCACCGCCGGCCGCTATCGCGTCGCCTTCGAGCTGCCCGCGCAGCCGGTCAAGCCCGTCGCCCTGATGCTCGAGCGGCTGAGTTCGCAGCGCCGTGTCTGGGTCAACGGCGCGTTCGTCGCCGGCGAGGACGAGACGCCGGAAACCGACAACCGCGGGCGGCCGGTGCCGACCCTGATCCACCTGCCGCCCAGCCTGCTGCACGCTGGTACGAATCGCGTCGAGTTCGCGGTGACCTACAAGACACGGGGCGGTCTTTCGGCCATCGTCTTCGGGCCGACCACAGGCTTGCGCGAACGCTATGAACACTTCGTCACCCGGGACGCGACCCTGCCGCGGGCGCTCAACATGGCGGCCGCGGGCCTGGCGCTGTACATGCTGACGATCTGGTGGCGGCGCCGCGGCGAGCTCGCGCTGGGCAGCTTCGGCGCGCTGTCGCTGGTCGGCGCCTTGCGCAACTACAGCTATTTCGGCACCGTGCCACTGTGGTCGGTGGCGTTCACCGACTGGCTGTACTACAGCTCGCAGGTGGCCACGACGGTGCTGCTGGGTGTGTTCGCGCAGGCCCTGGCCGGCCGGTGGCGCGCGTACCAGCGCTGGCTGATCGTGCTGATCGTGGCGCTGCCGCTGGCAGGACTGGGCGCGGTGATGGTCGATCGGCTCGATCTGATGCGCCGGGTGACCTATCCGCTGCTCACCCTCACCAGCCTGCCGGCGCTGGTGATGATCCTGCGCTATGCACGCGAGCGCGGCGGCGGCGCCAGCGCCGCGCTGGCGCTGAGCCTGCTCGCTCTCGTGATCTCGGGCGTGCACGACTACGCCTATCAGACCGGTTCGCTCGACATCACCGGCAGCTTCTGGCTGCCCTATGGCATGCCGGTGGCACTGGCCTGCCTGGCGGTGATGCTGGCCGGGCGCATGGTGAGCGCGATCACCGAGGTCGAGGCGCTCAACGTCGATCTCGAGCGGCGCGTCGCGGAGCGCACCCGCGCGCTGGAATTCGCGAATGCCGCGAAGACGCGCTTTCTCGCCTCGGCCAGCCACGACCTGCGCCAGCCGGTCGTGACGATCGGCCTGCTGGTCGGCCTGGTGCGCGAGCAGGCCGCGGTGCTGCCGTCGGTGCGCCCGATGCTCGACCGCATCCACGATGCGGTGGTCTCGATGGACCTGCTGCTGAAGGGCCTGATGGACCTGTCGCGACTCGACTCCGGCACCGTCGAGCCGCGGCTGCAGCCCGTTGCGCTGGCACCGCTGTTCGAATCGATCGACCTGCACGAACAGACGGCGGCGGTGCTGAAGGACCTGCGCCTGCATTTCCGCGCACGCCGGCTGTCGGTGATGGCCGACCCGGTGCTGCTCGAGCAGATCGTGCGCAACCTGGTCGGCAACGCGCTGCGCTACACGCGGCGCGGCGGCGTGCTCGTCAGCGCGCGCCGCCGCGGCCCCGACATCGTGCGGCTGCAGGTCTGGGACACCGGCTGCGGCATTGCCGAGGCCGCGCAGGGCCAGGTGTTCGAGGAGTTCATGCAGCTCGACAACCCGGGCCGCGACCGCAGCAAGGGGCTGGGCCTGGGGCTGGCGATCGTGCAGCGCAGCGCCGGCCTGCTCGGCACGCGCGTGAGCCTGCGCTCGGTGCCCGGCCGCGGCTCGTGCTTCACGCTCGACCTGCCGTTCGCGCCGCACGCGGGCGCGGCGCCGGCCGCGGCGCAGGCGTCGCCGCCGGCGCTGCCGCTGTCGGGCGTCCCGGTCTGGCTGATCGAGGACGACGCCGCCGTGCGCGAGGCCCTGAGCGCCCGGCTGCGGCACTGGGGCGCGCGCGTCGTGCCGCTGGCGGGCCGCGCCGACGTGCAGCGCCGGCTCGACGCGACGACGACGCTGCCGGCGCTGATCGTCAGCGACCAGCGCCTGCGCGACGGCACCGGGCTCGACTGCATCGCGCAGATCCGTGCGCACGCGGGGCGGGCCCTGCCCGCGGTGATCGTGACCGGCGACACCGCGCCGGCCGATCTGGCGCTGCTGGCCGGTGCCGGCCTGCCGGTCCTGCACAAGCCGTTCAGCGCCGACGAATTGCTCGCGCTGCTGCGCGAGGCCCTCGGCGTCGGCATCGGCGCCGACGGCGCCGATGCGGCGATCGCCGACTGACGGCGTCGGCGCGGCGACCGCGCCGGATCAGGCCGCGCGGCCGGGCCCGAGGCGCAGCCCGAGCCGCGCCGCCGCCAACACGGCCTGGGTGCGCGAGTTCGCGTCGAGCTTGCGGAAGATCGCGGCCAGGTGGGTCTTGACGGTCGACTCCGACATCTCCAGGTCGCGTGAGATCAGCTTGTTGGGCTTGCCGTCGATCAGCAGCCTGAGCACGTCGGCCTGGCGCGGCGAGAACCCGATGTCCTCGGGACGTTGCGCCGGTGGGGTCCACGCACCGCTGCCCGGGCGCTCGGCCGTGCGGCGCTCGATCACCGCCGGCGGCAGGTACACGCCGCCGGACAGCACGACGCGCAGCGCCGCCAGCATCACGCCGGCCTGGGCGCTCTTCGGGATGTAGCCGGCCGCGCCCGCGCCGATCGCGGCCATCACGGTCTCGGGCGACTCGTCGGCCGACAGCGCGACCAGCGTCGCGCCGGGCGCATCGTCGCGCAGCCGCGGCAGCGCGTCGATGCCGTTGCCGTCGGGCAGGCCCAGGTCCAGCAGCACCAGCCGCACATCGGGATGGCGGCGCAGCGCGGCGTGCGCCTCGCCCAGCGTGCCGGCCTGCAGCAGATCCAGACCCGCGAACTCCTGCGCCATCAGCAGCGCCATTCCATCGCGCAACAGCGCATGGTCATCGACCAGCAGCAACTTCATCGCTCGGTTCGTCCCCGGATCTCAAAGCCGGCGATTATGGTTGGCGCGGCGGCCGCTGCGACAATGCGCGCCATGCTGAAGTTCGAAGTCCTGCGCAGCGAAGGCCATGCCCGCCGCGGCCGCCTGACGCTCAACCACGGCGTCGTCGAGACGCCGGTGTTCATGCCGGTCGGCACCTACGGCACCGTGAAGGGCGTGATGCCGTCGTCGCTCGAGGCGATGGGCGCGCAGATCATCCTCGGCAACACCTTCCACCTGTGGCTGCGGCCGGGCGTCGAGGTGCTGCAGCAGTTCGGCGGGCTGCACCGCTTCGAGGCCTGGCAGCGGCCGATCCTGACCGACAGCGGCGGCTTCCAGGTCTGGTCGCTGGGCGAGATGCGCAAGATCAGCGAAGAGGGCGTCAGGTTCGCGTCACCGGTGAACGGCGACAAGCTGTTCCTGACGCCCGAGATCAGCATGCAGGTGCAGCGCGTGCTGAACAGCGACATCGTGATGCAGTTCGACGAGTGCACGCCGTACGAGACCCAGGGCCACGTGACGACCGAGCGCGAGGCGCGCGTCTCGATGGAGCTGAGCCTGCGCTGGGCGCGACGCTGCCTGGCCGAGCACACCCGGCTCGAGAACCCGAATGCCCTCTTCGGCATCGTGCAGGGCGGCATGTTCGAGACGCTGCGCGAGGAGTCGCTGGCGCAACTGGTCGAGCTCGACCTGCCCGGCTACGCGGTCGGCGGCGTCAGCGTCGGCGAACCGAAGCCGCTGATGCAGGCCATCGTCGCGCACACGCCGCACCGGCTGCCGGCCCACAAGCCGCGCTACCTGATGGGCGTGGGCACGCCCGAGGACCTGGTCGACGGCGTCGCCGCGGGCGTCGACATGTTCGACTGCGTGATGCCCACGCGCAATGCGCGCAACGGCCACCTGTTCACGCGCTTCGGTGACCTGAAGATCCGCAACGCGCGCCACAAGACCGACGAGCGCGTGCTCGACCCGACCTGCGGCTGCACGACCTGCAAGGGCACGACGCCCTCCGGTGGCGGCTTCTCGCGCGCCTACCTGCACCACCTCGACCGCTGCGGCCACAGCCTACACGCCGCGCCCGCGGTCGTCGCGGAAGCGCTGCGCGAAGGCCGCGAAGGTGCCCGTGTCCAGCGCCTCGCGCACTTCGCGCATC
>JAYSLR010000726.1:0-1577 GCA_043725365.1 Rhizobacter sp.
AAGATTGCGCCTATGTGTCCGGGGCCCAGCCGCCAAAGGCAGAGACCAGCGCCGACGTCAAACCAAGGAATGCGGCCAGTGCGCAGTGGGATCGCCTCAGCCACGCGCGCCCTTCCGGGCAGACCCGTCATCAAACACGCCATCGTCATAGGCTTCGTCGAAGGCGGCCGCGTCCAGCACCACTTGCGACGCGCACGCAGAGCACGCATCGAGCAATTTCCGCCGCCATTTCGACCTCTGGCCGTAGTCGATCAGCTCGTCGGCCGTCGCCGACCCCTCGCGACCGGAACTGCGCAAGTGCGCCCAGGCCACTATCCTGGCCATGGTACGGATCGTTTGTTCGAGGGAGAGTTGGCTCTGCGTGGCGGCGTTGAGCGTGACACGGTCCTCCAACGGCTGAAGAGCCCGCAGGACATAGGCGACTTCGGCCATCAGCACGGGCTGAAGAAACGCCGGCGACACTGCCTGCAGTCGGCGCTGGATGGTCACGACCCGATGCGCCTCGGTGGGCCAGAGCGGTTGTGGCATCGGAAGGCGAAGAGCGAGCGCGGATGGCAGTGCCTGCTTAAGGTCGAGCAGGTAGTTGCCGTCAGGCGAGCCCTTGCCTTCCACCAGAATCGCGTACCGTTCAACGCCCAGGCTGCCCGTCCCGGCGACGCGGCGCGCCACGTCGAGTACTCTGTAAAACGCTGGTCGCGGTTGCGCCCGAGCGAAGGCAGTCATGAAATCGATGACGGCTGCGCGCTGCCCCTCGCTGGGTGGCAAGGCCTTGGTTCCGTCGACCCGCAGCAGCCGCTTCTTCCCCTTGAAGTGGGTTCGCGTATTCAGGAAATCGGTGCGACCTCGTGTCCGGAGTCGATCGAGAAGCAATCGCACCAGGCCTTCGGCGGTGTCGCGCTCGACCCAATAGGCCTTTCCAAGGCAAAGCGCCGCGGCATAGGACTCGACGAAGAGCTCGCAAAGCCCGTCGGCGTCCGATTCGCGGATCGTCGAATTGTCGGCAGCGACCCGCAAACTGGTCGCCATGCGGGCAAGGTCCCAGGTCGTCGGTGCCATGGCCGACTCGTCGAAATCGTTGATGTCGAAATAGACAAGCCGGTTGTCCGCCTTGAACGAGCCGAAGTTCTCGAGGTGCAGATCTCCGCAGCACCAGACCAGCGGCGCCGACTTGAAGAGACCGCCGTGCGGCAGGCGGTCATAGAAGAGGTGGCAGCTTCCGCGCAGGAATGCGAATGCGGTCGCCCGCATCGCACGGTATTTGAGGCGTAACCTCTCCGGGTCGCGGCCATGATTAAAGGCCTGAATCCGGCGCACAACGTCCATCACCCCTCCTTGTTCGGAACGTCGCTCGCCTGCCAGAGACCAACCTAACCCGGGACGTCGGTTCTGATTTCATCGACGTACGGAGAGGCGTCGGCCACCGCGCGGACGAGTGGCGGCCGGGAGCCAAGTCAGATGCATTTGTGCGCCTTGTTGGACCACTCGAGCTGAACAGTGAAGGCTCCGACGTGCTTCGTCTTCCACGCGCAGATGTCGCCGATTTCGCCGTTGTGGTCGTCGTACCAGCCTTGGCCCGG
>JAYSLR010000727.1:0-1730 GCA_043725365.1 Rhizobacter sp.
CGTGAACGGCGTGCTCGACAAGGCCGCGCTGGAGTTGCGCGCGGTCGAAGTGCAGGCCATGCGCGCAGCGCGCGGCGGCTGACGGGCCGGGCCGCCCGCGCCGCACCATGAGGCTCGCAAGCCGGCTCGACCACATCGAGCCCTTCTACGTGATGGAGTGCGCCAAGGCTGCGGCCGAGCTGGCGCGCAGCCCGGCGTGCGACCCGCGTTCGGGCGGTACGCCGATGATCTTCCTGAACATCGGCGAGCCCGACTTCACCGCGCCCCCGCTGGTGCAGCAGGCCGCCGAGCGCGCACTGCAGGCCGGCCGCACGCAGTACACCGACGCCACCGGCGTGCCGGCCCTGCGCGAGCACATCAGCCAGTGGTACGGCACGCGCTTCGGGCTCGACGTTCCGGCGCGGCGCATCGTGGTCACGGCCGGCGCGTCGGCGGCTTTGCAGCTGGCCTGCCTGGCGCTGGTCGACCGTGACGACGAGGTGCTGCTGCCCGACCCGAGCTACCCCTGCAACCGCCACTTCGTGGCCGCTGCCGAGGGCGTGCCGGTGCTGCTGCCGGCCAGCGCCGAAGAGCGCTTCCAGCTCAGTGCCGAGGGCGTGCGCCGGGCCTGGGGCGAGCGCACGCGCGGCGTGCTGCTGGCCTCGCCCAGCAACCCGACCGGCACCTCGATCGAAGCCGCCGAGATGGGCCGCATCGTGCAGGCGGTGCGCGAGCGCGGCGGCTTCACCATCGTCGACGAGATCTACCTCGGCCTGAGCTTCGACGAGCGCTTCAGCCACAGCGCGCTGGCGCACGCCACGAGAGCAGCCACCGGCGCGGATGGTGATGGCGTGATCTCGATCAACAGCTTCTCGAAGTACTTCTCGATGACCGGCTGGCGGCTCGGCTGGATGGTGGTGCCCGACGCACTGGTTGCACCCATCGAGAAGCTCGCGCAGAACCTCTACATCTGCCCGTCCAGCGTCGCGCAGCATGCGGCGCTGGCGTGCTTCGAGCCGGCGTCGATCACCGAGTACGAACGCCGCCGTACCGAGTTTCGGGCGCGGCGCGACTTCCTCGTGCCGGCCCTGAACGAACTCGGCCTGCGCGTGCCGGTCATGCCCGACGGCGCGTTCTACGCCTGGGCCGATTGCTCTGCGCACGCCACCAGCAGCTGGGACTTCTGCTTCGACATGATGCGACGCGCCCATGTGGCCATCACGCCGGGCCGCGACTTCGGCCGCGCGGGCAGCGAGTCGTTCGTGCGCTTGTCGTACGCGAACAGCATGCCGGCGCTGGTCGAGGCGGTCGAGCGGCTGCGCCGCGTGCTGGGCGCACGCTGAGCGCTGATCGGGCGTGAAACTCGCGTGAAACCTGCACGCGCGGCGGCATTCATGGGTGTGGGTTTGTGACCAACCGTGCGTTCGCGGGTCAGTTTGCGGGTTCTGGCCGGTTCGGCTCGGATAATCTATGACCGTGAGCTCTCATACGCCTCCCCCTGCGCCGGTGCCGAACGACTCTGAGCCGGGCTCGGCCGCAAGCCTGCCGCCGAACTTCGCGCCCAGCCTGCCCGGCGAGAACGCGCTCTGGGGCCCCGGCGACATGCGCTCGCTCGCGCACGAGCCCACCTTGCCGACCACGCCCGCTGACCCGCGCGGCGAAGGCCCGGCGCCGACCATCGGCCACATCGGCCGTTACGCGCTGAAGTACCAGCTCGGCGAAGGCGGCCTGGGCACGGTGTACGCGGCGCA
>JAYSLR010000728.1:0-2798 GCA_043725365.1 Rhizobacter sp.
TCGGCTCGACGCTGTTCGCATCGGGCACGAGGTCGAACATCGCGCGCCAGCCGTTGACCGCGCCCAGCGGCCGCGCCGACGTGATCTCGATGCGGCCACGCGAGGCCGTGACGACCGCTTCGACGGCGGTCTTCGGATCGAGCAGCGCGAAGTCGCCGCCCGCGAAATCGACCGCGAAGCGCCACGAGAAGTGGCTGCGCCTCTTGCCGATCACGCCGCCCAGGCCGGTGCGCGTGGCGACCACGCGCGCCAGCGGCGGCTGCGCGGGCGCCTCGCGGGCCCAGAACAGCCGGTAGCCGATCAGCAGTTCCTGGCCGGGCTTGGGCTTGTCGGCCGGATTCCAGAACGCGACGATGTTGTCGAAGGTCTCGTCGATCGTCGGGATCTCGACCAGGTCGACCGCGCCGGCGCCCCAGTCGCCCTTGGGCTCGACCCACAGGCTCGGGCGGCGGTCGTAGAACACGCCGTCGTCCTGGTAGTTGGCGAAATCGTGGTCGCGCTGCAGCAGGCCGAAGCCCCGCGGGCTGCGGTCGGCGAACGCGTTGAAGCTCAGCGCGCGCGGGTTGCGCAGCGGGCGCCAGATCCACTCGCCGTTGCCGGTGTGCATCGACAGGCCGTCGGAATCGTGGATCTCGGGGCGCCAGTCGTTGCCCTTGCGGCGGTCGTTCTCGCCGGTCTGGAACATGCTCGTGCACGGCGCGATCCCCAGGCGCTCGATCTCCTTGCGCGGGTACAGCGCCGCGTCGATCTCCATCAGCGTCGTGTCGCCGGGCGTGATCGCGAAACGGTAGGCGCCGGCCATGCTGGGCGAGTCGAGCAGCGCGAACACGACCAGCGTGTTCGAGTCAGGCGCCGGGCGCTCGAACCAGAAGCTCGTGAACTCGGGGAACTCTTCCGCGCGCGCCATGCCGGTGTCGATCGCGAGACCGCGCGCCGACAGGCCGTACTGGCGCGTGCCGCTGGTGGCGCGGAAGTAGCTCGCGCCGAGGAAGGCGGCGATGTCGGCCTGCGGCGCCAGGTGGAACTTGAAGCGAAAGCCGGCGAAGCCCAGGTCCGCCGGCTGGCGCGTGCCGTTCAGGCCGCTCCTGCCGTAGTCGAACATCGAAGGGTCGTAGGCGAGCTGCTGCGCCTGGCCGCCCGCGACCTCGAACATCTGCACCGGCCGCTTGAAGTACAGGCCGAGGTGGAACAGTTCGATCTGGAAGCGCGACTTCGTGTCCGCCCACAGCGCGTGCTCCGGCTTGAAGTGGATCGCCTGGTACTGATCCCAGTCGAGCGCGGCGATCGGCGCCGGCAGCTTGTTCTGCGGCGGCTGGTACGGCGCCGCGGCGAGCGCGCGCGCGTGGCCCTTCAGCCAGGCGAGGTCGAAGGCCTGCGGCTTGCCGAGCGGCTTCAGGCCGGCCGCGCGGGCCGCGGGCCAGAGCAGGCCGGCGGCGCCGAACGCGGCCATGGAGCCGGCGTGGCGGAGGAGGGTGCGTCGCTGCATCGTGCCGGAGTATCCCAAGTGGCGATGGCCTCGATTCTTGCGCGTCTTTGGAAACCGGCCCCGCGGCGCCAGCCGGCCTGCCGCTAGACTTCGTGTCCACTCCAGAAATCGCCACCATGCCCGCTCCCACTGACGCCGCGCTGCTCGCCGCCCTGAAGACCGTCGTCGACCCGAACACGGGCACCGATTTCGTCTCGACCCGCCAGCTGAAGAACCTGCGCATCGAAGGCGGCGATGTCGCCTTCGATGTCGAGCTCGGCTACCCCGCGAAGAGCCAGATCGCCGGGCTGCGCAAGGCGCTGATCGCGGCGGCGCGCACGGTCGCGGGCGTCGCGAACGTCAGCGCCAACCTCACGATCAAGATCACCGCGCACGCGGTGCAGCGCGGCGTGCAGCTGCTGCCGAAGGTCAAGAACATCGTCGCTGTCGCGTCGGGCAAGGGCGGCGTCGGCAAGAGCACGACCGCGGTGAACCTCGCGCTGGCGCTCGCGGCCGAAGGCGCGACGGTGGGCATCCTCGACGCCGACATCTACGGCCCGAGCCAGCCGATGATGATGGGCATCGAGGGCCGCCCCGAGAGCGCCGACGGCAAGACGATGGAGCCGATGGAGAACTACGGCGTGCAGGTCATGTCGATCGGCTTCCTCGTCGAACAGGACAACCCGATGATCTGGCGCGGCCCGATGGCGACGCAGGCGCTGGAGCAGCTGCTGCGCCAGACCCACTGGGGTGACTTGGATTACCTGATCGTCGACATGCCGCCCGGCACCGGCGACATCCAGCTCACGCTCAGCCAGCGCGTGCCGCTGACCGGCGCGGTGATCGTGACGACGCCGCAGGACATCGCGCTGCTCGACGCGAAGAAGGGCATCAAGATGTTCGAGAAGGTCGGCGTGCCGATTCTGGGCATCGTCGAGAACATGGCGGTGCACGTGTGCGAAAAGTGCGGCCACGTCGAGCACATCTTTGGCGAGGAAGGCGGCAAGCGCCTGGCCGCCGAGTACAAGATGGACTACCTCGGTGCGCTGCCGCTGAACCTGTCGATCCGCGTGCAGGCCGACAACGGGCGGCCGAGCGTTGTGAGCGACCCGGACGGCGACATCGCCGGGCTGTACAAGTCGGTGGCGAGGCAGGTGGCGGTGAAGATCGCGCAGCGGGCGAAGGATTTCTCGTCGAAGTTCCCGACGATTTCGATCTCGAAAGACACCTGACCGCCCGGGCCGGCACGGTGTGCGGCCACATCGCATAGTCCAAAGTCATGAACGCTGAACCGCCCCCATCGTCCGGCGCACCTGTGGTGGCCTCCGTCACC
>JAYSLR010000729.1:0-7453 GCA_043725365.1 Rhizobacter sp.
CTGCGCTGCAGCGTGGCGATCACCTCGGCGATGTGGGCGTCGCCCGCGGCCACGTTGGCGTAGCCGGCGTGCTGGTTCAGCGGGCCCCGGGGCTTGTAGAAGCTGACCGGCGGCAGCGTGCCGGCGGCCGCGTCGGCGAGGAAGCCGGTGTCGAAGTCCTTCAGGTGCGCCTGGCGCGCGGCGCCGTGCGTGGCCGGGTCGAGCGCAGCGTAGTAGTTGAACGGCTGGTGGTGTGGCTGGAAGTTGATCGCGCCGCCGTACATCTGCTTGCGCGCCTCGGGCGTGCCCGGCTCGACGGTGTTCCAGCCGCCCGCGTACCAGGCCCAGGCCACGTCCTTCGCGTCGAGCGCGTCGCCGATCGTCGTCAGGGTCTGCGGCGGCAGCGTGGTCGGCTTGCTCCGGTCGGCGTAGCGCGCATCGCTACCGGCGGCAGGCGCGTTGAAGCTCGGCTGGAACGCCGGCTGCATCGTGTTCACCGCGTAGAACATGCCGCTCGCGTCCTTCGGTGTCAGGTTGCCGTCGCGCCGGTAGCGCGGTGCGCCGGCGAGCACGGACTTCGGCATGTTGTCGGCCGGCACCAGACGCACGAAGCGGCCCTGCGCGTCGGTCTCGATCTGCGAGATCGAGTCCTTCGCCGGCGAGTCCGGCGCGTCGGCATTCGGGTAGGTCGGCGCGCAGGCGCAGATCAGGTACTGGTGGTTCAGGAACGAGCCGCCGAACGAGCCCATGAAGAAGTTGTCGGCCAGCGTGTACTGCTGCGCCAGCGCCCACAGCTTCATGTGGCTGCCGTCGTAGTAGCCCAGGCTCAGGCCGCCGGCGTCGGAGTAGGCGGCGAAGCGGTCGTTGCGCCCGCCGGCGATCTGCGCCATGTTGTTGTAGAAGCGGTGCACCAGGTCGCGCGTCGTGATGTTCTGGCCGACCACGACGCCGCTGCCGTTCAGGCCCTTCGGGTCGTCGATCTGGAACGGCGCGTTCGGCATCCCGGTCGCCTGGGCCTGCGTCAGCGTGACCGGCTGGCCGCCGGCGGTCAGCCCACCCCAGGCCGGTGGCAGCACCGGCAGCACCGCGCCGTCGAAGTCACGCTGCGGGGAGTAGCCGCCGGTCGAGCTCGGGTTCCGGCCCGGGATGCCGTTGGCGCCGGGGAACAGGCCGTACAAGGTGTCGAACGCGCGGTTCTCGGCGTAGATCACGACGACGGTCTCGATCGCGTCCAGCGCGAGGTGGTTGCGCAGTGCACGCGCCCGGTCGCCCTGCGCGCCTGCCTCGGCGACCGCCGCCGCGATGCGCGGCAGCAGCTGCGCGTGCTCGGCCTGCAGCGCGACACGGGCCTTGGCATCCGCCACGTCTGCGGGCAGGCCCAGCAACTGCGCCTCGGGCACGCCGATGCGCCGAGCGAGCTTGGCGCGCGCGGCGCCGAGCGGGCTGGCGTCGGCCTCCATCAGCGCCACCAGCTCGGTGCTGACCGGCGTCAGCAAGGCGCCGGCGCCGGCCGGCGCCCGCAGCACGACGCCATTCGCCTGCGCGAGCAGGGCGCCGCTGCCGGGCACGGTGAAGCGGCCCGTCGCATCGGCCTGCGTGCTCGGCTCGTCGGCATCGCAGCGCGCGTTGGCATTGCGGTCGATGCAGACCACTGCACCGGGCAGGCCGACGACCTGACCGGACGCGGTGTTCGCGGACCGATCGGAGACCGCGCACGCGGCGACGAGGGTGCTCAGCAGGAGCGCGGCAAGGGCGGCAGGTTTCATCGGCACGGCGGTCCTAAGAGGCTGAAAGTCAAGTATGGTGCATGCGGAAACCACCGACCTTTGTGACATGCGCCGACCCCGGGTCCTGCTCGCCGTTGCCGCCGCCGCGCTGTGCGCGCTGCCGGCCTGGTCGCTGCTGGCGCAGTCGCCGCCCGCGCCGCCGGCCGCCCCGTACGCGCAGCGCCTGGATGCGGTGGCGCTGACGGCGCTCGGCCGGGCGATGTTCTTCGATCCCGCCCTGTCGGGCTCGGGCCGCGTGTCGTGCGCCAGCTGCCACGACCCGGCGCACGCCTACGGCCCGTCGAACGCGCTGCCGGTGCAGCCCGGTGGCGGGCCGGCGGCCGCGCGCGGCTTTCGCGCCGCGCCCTCGCTGCGCTACCTGCAGAGCGTGCCGCCGTTCAGCGAACACTTCTTCGACAACGACGGCAACGACAGCGTCGACCTCGGCCCGACCGGCGGGCGCACCTGGGACGGACGCGTCTCGTCGGCGCACGAGCAGGCGCGGCTGCCGCTGCTGTCGCCGACCGAGATGGGCAACGCGAGCGCAGCGGCGGTGGTCGCGACCCTGAGGCGCGCGCCCTACGCCGCGCAGCTGCGCCGCGTGTTCGGCGTCGACGTGTTCGAGCGCGGCGATGCCGCCTTCGACGCGGCGCTGATGGCGCTCGAGGTGTTCCAGCAGTCGCCGGCCGACTTCTACCCGTACCGCAGCCGCTTCGATGCGGTGCTGCGCGGGCAGGCGACACTGAACCCGCAGGAGGCGCGCGGCCTGGCCCTGTTCAACGACCCGGCCAAGGGCAACTGCGCGTCGTGCCACCTGAGCGCGCCGAGCGCCGACGGCGCATTCCCGCTGTTCACCGACTTCGGCCACATCGCGATCGGCGTGCCGCGCAACCGCGAGATTCCCGCGAACGCCGACGCGCGCTTCTTCGACCTCGGCCTGTGCGGCCCGCTGCGCACCGACCTGGGCGCGCACCCCGAGTATTGCGGCCGTTTCCGCACGCCGACGCTGCGCAATGTCGCGCTGCGCCGGAGCTTCTTCCACAACGGCGTCGTCCACACGCTCGCCGACGCGGTGCGCTTCTACGTGCAGCGCGACACCGACCCGGCGCGCTGGTACGGCCGCGATGCGAACGGTGCGCCGCGCCGCGCCGACGACCTGCCGGCGCGCTACCGAGCGAACCTGAACACCGAGCCGCCGTTCGGCGGCACGCCGGGCAGCGCGCCGGCCCTGAACGATGCGGAGATCGCCGACATCGTCGCGTTCCTGAAGACCCTGACCGATGCCGACCAGCCGGTCGCCGCGTCGCCGCCGAAACCGCGCTGAACCCGGCCGCGCCGAAGCAGCGCGAGAATGCAGGCTCGCACGACGCGCCAAGGTGCGTCCCTCTCCCCGACCCGGACCCCTGAGCGATGCAACCCGTCATCACCAGCCTGCTCGACACCGACCTGTACAAGTTCACGATGTGGCAGACGATGCTGCACCGGCACCCGGCGACGCAGGCCGAGTACACCTTCGTCTGCCGCAACGAGCCGGCGTTCCCGCTTGCCGACCTGGCCGACGAGGTGAACGCGCAACTCGACCACCTGTGCGACCTGAAGTTCACGGTCGACGAGCTGGCCTACCTGGGCGGCCTGCGCTTCATGCGTTCGGACTTCATCGACTTCCTGCGCATCTTCCATTTCCAGCGCGAGTTCATCAGCGCGCACGCCAACGGCACGCAGCTGGAGATCGTCGCCAGCGGCCCGCAGGTGCACGTGATGGCGTTCGAGATCTACGTGCTGGCGATCGTCAACGAGCTGTACTTCCGGCGCTTCGACCAGACCCCGGCGTTCCGCGAAGGGCGCCGGCGCCTGCAGGCCAAGATCGCGCGGCTGCGCGCGTTCGACGACGAGCCGAAGCGCCGGCACCCGTTCGAGTTCTTCGACTTCGGCGTGCGCCGGCGTTTCTCGGCCGACTGGCAGCGCGAGGTCGTCGCGGTCTTCAAGCGCGAGGTGCCGCAGTATTTCAAGGGCTGCTCGAACGTGCTGTACGCGCGCGACCTCGGCCTGGTGCCGATCGGCACGATGGCGCACGAGTACCTGCAGACTTACCAGACGCTGGGCGTGCGGCTGCGCGACTTCCAGCGCGCCGCGCTCGAGGACTGGGTCCAGGAGTACCGCGGCGACCTCGGCGTCGCGCTGACCGACGTCGTCGGCATGGATGCCTTCCTCGGCGACTTCGACCTGTACTTCGCGAAGCTGTTCGACGGCCTGCGCCACGACTCCGGCGACCCCTACGTCTGGGGCGAGAAGGCGCTGGTGCACTACGCCAAGCTGCGCATCGACCCGCACACCAAGCGCATGGTGTTCTCCGACGGGCTGGACTTCGACCGCTCGATCGCGCTGCACCACCATTTCTCCGACCGCACGCAGTGCGGCTTCGGCATCGGCACGAACCTGACGAACGACATGGGGCTGAAGACGCTGCACATCGTGATGAAGCTGACGCACGCGAACCGCCAGCCGGTTGCGAAGCTGTCCGACAGCCCAGGCAAGCTGCTGTGCGACGACGAGACCTTCCTGGCCTACCTGCGCCAGGTGTTCAAGGTCGACTCCTGAGGTCCTGACGCGCGCCCTCTGCGGGCAGAATCGGCCGCCATGACGACCGACGACCGCAATACCGCCGAATCCCTTCACGAGCCCGGCCTCTGGCGCGACCGCGGCTGGACCGCCCGCGTCATCAAGAACGAGGATGACGAGGGCTGGGCCGTCGCGATGACGCTCGACGGTGAATCCGAACCCGCGCTGGTCGGCCCGTGGACGATGGGGCGCGACAAGAAGAATCCGAAGCCGCTGGACACCGCGGCATTCAACACGCTGGTCAAGACCGCCGCCGAGGTGCGGCGCCGCCACGAGCAGCAGCTTCACGCGCAGCATCACAGGAACGTCAGCGTCACGGTCGGCGGGCAACGCATCCTCGTCACGCTCGACATCGTGCCCGACGAGGACGACCCGCATGCGCTGCTGGCCGCGCAGGACGCGTACGGCGCAGCGCTCGCGACGCTGCGCGTGGCGGCGGGCTTCCGGCTCAGCGCGAGCAGTGCGACGGCCTGGATCGAGGACGGCTACCGCCCGCCCGGCTGATCAGCCGACGGTCTGCAAGCGCAGGCGCCGCGCGGCCTCCTCGGCGCGCGCGTCGTCGATCTCGCGCAGCACGCCGCCGACGTCGACGCTGCCGGCCGGGCGCTCGAAGTGGCCGGTGAGCGCTGTCTCGTTCGTCAGCGCGCCGCGCTGGTACAGGTCCCAGATCTCGGCGCCGAACGAGGTCGTCAGCAGCTCGGGCGCGAACTGCCCGAAGAACTTGCGCAGGTTGTCGACATCGCGCAGCAGCATGCGCTGCGCGTGGTTGTTGCCGGCCGCGTCGATCGCCTGCGGCAGGTCGATGATCACCGGGCCGTCGGCGGCGAGCAGGATGTTGAATTCCGACAGGTCGCCGTGCACGACGCCGGCACACAGCATGCGCACGACTTCCTTCAGCAGCGTCGCGTGGAGCGCGCGGGCCTGCTCGGCCGTGAAGGCGACATCGTTCAGGCGCGGCGCGGCGGCGCCGTCCGCGTCGGTGACGAGTTCCATCAGCAGCACGCCGTCATGGAAGTTCAGCGGCCTGGGCACGCGCACGCCGGCCGCGGCGAGGCGGTACAGCGCGTCGACCTCGGCGCTCTGCCAGGCCGCCTCCTGGGCCTCGCGGCCGAAGCGCGTGCCCTTCGCCATCGCGCGCGCCTGGCGCGTGTTCTTGACCTTGCGGTTCTCGGTGTAGTCGACGGCCTGGCGGAAGCTGCGGTGCGCGGCTTCCTTGTAGACCTTGGCGCAGCGCGTCTCGTCGCCGCAGCGCACGACGAAGACCATCGCCTCCTTGCCGCTCATCAGCTGGCGCACGACCGAGTCGATCAGGCCTTCGGCGATCAGCGATCGCAGTCTTGCGGGTGGTTTCATCGGCGCATTCTGCCCGCTCGGCTGTCAACCGCCGCCACCGCTTGTTTCAGATCGGAACAGCGTTGTCGCTTCGGCTGCGGGTTTTTTCTCTGACGCCGGCGCGCACCGCGGGCGAATCATCGCTGTCCGACCCGCACCCGCGCGGTTTTGCGCGATGCCTTCGAAGGAGCGTTCCGATGACCGATCTTGCCATCCATCCGACGGCGCAGGCCAGTGCCTGGCTCGCCGACTTCTCGACCGTCCTCGCGCGCGGCGACGTGAGCGCCGCGGTCGCGCTGTTCGATCCCGAGTGCTTCTGGCGCGACCTGGTCGCGTTCACCTGGAACATCAGCACGCAGGAGGGGCCCGAGGCGATCCGCACGATGCTCGAGGCGCGCCTGGCCGACACGCGGCCGACCGCGTTCGCGGTCGAAGGCGAAGCGACCGAAGCCGGCGGCGTGGTCGAGGCCTGGTTCACCTTCGAGACCGCGGTCGCGCGCGGCCGCGGCCACCTGCGCCTGCGCGGCGGCAAGGCGTGGACGCTGCTGACGACGATGACCGAGCTGAAGGGCTTCGAGGAGAAGACGCACGAGCGCCGCATCAAGGGCGCCGAGCACGGCGTGCACCCGGGCCGCAAGACCTGGCTCGACGCGCGCGTTGAGGAGGCCGCGCGGCTCGGCCACACCGAGCAGCCCCATGTCGTGATCGTCGGCGGCGGGCAGGGCGGCATCGCGCTCGGCGCGCGGCTGCGGCGGCTTGGCGTCCCGACGATCATCGTCGAGCGCAACGCGCGGCCCGGCGACTCCTGGCGCAATCGCTACAAGAGCCTGTGCCTGCACGACCCGGTGTGGTACGACCACCTGCCGTACCTGCCGTTCCCGGACGACTGGCCGGTGTTCGCGCCGAAGGACAAGATCGGCGACTGGCTCGAGATGTACACGAAGGTGATGGAGCTCAACTACTGGGGCGGCACCACTGCCAAGAAGGCGCACTACGACGAGGCGAAGCAGGAGTGGCAGCTCGTCGTCGAGCGCGACGGCAAGGAGATCACGCTGCGCCCGTAGGAGCTGGTGTTCGCGCTCGGCGTCTCGGGCTACCCGAACGTGCCGGCGATCGCCGGCGCCGAGTCGTTCCTGGGCGACCAGCACCACTCGAGCGCGCACCCCGGGCCGGAAGCCTACCAGGGCAAGCAGTGCGTCGTGCTCGGCTCGAACAACTCGGCCCACGACATCTGCGCGGCGCTGTGGGAGCACGGCGCCGACGTGACGATGATCCAGCGCAGCTCGACCCACATCGCGCCTTCCGATTCGCTGATGGAACTGGCGCTCGGCGGCTTGTACTCCGAGGCCGCCGTGAAAGCCGGCGTGACGACCGACAAGGCCGACCTGATCTTCGGGTCGATCCCGTACAAGATCATGGCGCCGATGCAGGTGCCGGTCTACGACGAGATGAAGAAGCGCGATGCGGATCTGTACGCGCGGCTCGAGAAGGCCGGCTTCCTGCTCGACTTCGGCGTCGACGGCTCGGGCCTGTTCATGAAATACCTGCGGCGCGGCTCGGGCTACTACATCGACGTCGGCGCGTCCGAGCTGGTCGCCAATGGCAGCATCAAGCTTCGCAGCGGCGTCAACATCGAGCGCATCAACCCGCGCAGCGTGACGCTCAGCGACGGCACCGAGCTACCGGCCGACCTGATCGTCTATGCCACCGGCTACGGCTCGATGAACGGCTGGCTCGCCGACCTGATCTCGCCGGAA
>JAYSLR010000730.1:0-1980 GCA_043725365.1 Rhizobacter sp.
GGAGGCGCAGAGCGAGCTGATCCTCGGCCACTGGTGGCAGCTCGCCGCGGCGACGCTGTTCATGGCGGTGTTCGTCACCGCGTTCTCGCTGATGACCGACGCGCTGCGCGATGCGCTCGATCCGAAGCTGCGGGGCCTGGAATGAGCACCTTGTTGTCCATCAAGGACCTGCGGGTCGCGTTCCGCCTCGGCAAGACGAACGGCGTGGTCCAGCGCTTCGAGGCCGTGGGCCGTGCCAACACCGGCGTCAGCTTCGACGTGCCCGAGAACACCACGGTCGCGCTGGTCGGCGAATCGGGCTCGGGCAAGAGCGTGACCGCGATGTCGATCCTGAACCTGCTGCCCGACAACGCCGAGCGCAGCGGCGCGATCACCTTCCAGGGCCGCGACATGCTGGCCGCGCCGATGAGCGAGTTGCAGAAGTTGCGCGGCCGCGAGATCGCCTGCGTGTTCCAGGACCCGATGACCTCGCTGAACCCGGTCTTCACCGTGGGCCAGCAGATCTGCGAGCCGCTGACGAAGCACCTGGGCTTGAGCGCGCGCGCCGCGATGACGCGCGCCGAGGCGCTGCTGCAGGAGGTCGGCATGCCCGAGCCGAAGCGCCGCCTGTCGGTCTACCCGCACCAGCTCTCGGGCGGCCAGCAGCAGCGCGTGATGATCGCGATGGCGCTGGCCTGCGAGCCCAAGCTGCTGATCGCCGACGAGCCGACGACCGCGCTGGACGTGACGATCCAGCGCCAGATCATGGAGCTGCTCGCCGGGCTGAAGGCCCGCTACCGGATGAGCATGCTGTTCATCAGCCACGACCTCGGTGTCGTCGGCGAAATCGCCGACCACGTCGTCGTGATGCGCCAGGGCACGGTGCGCGAGCAAGCCGCCGTGGCGCGCATCTTCGCGGACCCTCAGGACGCGTACACCAAGGCACTGCTCGCCTGCCGGCCCACGCTCGAGCAGCGCGCGCCGCGCCTGATGGTGATCGACGACCACATCTCGGGCCGCGCCGCCGCGATGCACAGCAAGCCGAAGGACCCGAACGCGCGCGTCATCATCGAGGCCCGTGCCCTGACCAAGAGCTTCTGGCTGCAGAGCGGCGTGTTCGGCCGCAAGGAGTTCCGCGCCGTGAAGGGCGCCACGTTCAAGCTGCGCCAGGGGCACACGCTCGGCGTGGTCGGCGAATCGGGCTCGGGCAAGACGACGATGGGCCTGGCGCTGCTGCGCCTGCACGAGCCCAGCGGCGGGCCGGTCGGCGGCAGCGTCACCTTCGACGGCATCGACCTGCTGGCGCTGAACAAACACGAGATGCTGCCGATGCGAAAGCGCATCCAGGTCGTGTTCCAGAACCCGTACGCGTCGCTGAACCCGCGCTTCACCGTCGGGCAGACGCTGGTCGAGCCGATGACGATCCACGCCATCGGCCGCGACAACGACGAGCGCGAGGCGCGCGCCCGGGCGCTGCTGGTCAAGGTCGGCCTCGACGAGGCGGCGATGGACAAGTACCCGCACGAGTTCTCGGGCGGCCAGCGCCAGCGCGTCGCGATCGCGCGCTGCCTGACACTGGACCCGGAGGTGCTGGTGCTCGACGAGGCGGTCAGCGCGCTCGACGTCTCGGTGCAGGCGCAGGTGCTGAACCTGCTGAAGGACCTGCAGGACGAGCTCGGCCTGGCCTACATCTTCATCAGCCACGACTTGGCCGTGGTGCGCTTCATGGCCGACGAGGTCCTGGTGATGAAGGACGGCGAGGTCGTCGAGCAGGCCAGCGTCGCGCAGATCCTCGATGCACCGCGGCAGGAATACACGCGACGCTTGCTGGGGGCGATCCCGCGCGGTTACCGCGCGGCCGCGTAACCCTTCGCGCGGTTACCGCGCGGCCGCGTAACCCTTCGCGCGGTTACCGCGCGGCCGCATGAGCCGCCGGGCCGTTCCCAAGGCGAATTCCGTAGCGCGTAGCGCGCAGGTTGCCTGATGAGCCGCCGCGGCGAC
>JAYSLR010000731.1:0-1658 GCA_043725365.1 Rhizobacter sp.
TCTCGCAGCCGCTGAAACATAAGGTCCCCGGTCGGTGGATTGCCCGGCAGTTTATCTGCTGTGCCCCGATCGCGCTGGCGGCTCGAACATCCCGCGTCAGCGTCGGGCCTTGTCGACCGCGCGGGCGATGCCGCGCAGGATGTGCACTTCCTCGTCGGTGAGCTGGGCCCGGTTCAGCAACTGCTGCAGCCTCGGCATCAGCTTGCGCGGCACCGCCGGGTCGAGAAAGTCGATGTCGACCAGCGTGCGCTGCCAGTGATCGAGCACGCCCTGCACCGCGACGGCGTCGGCGAGCCGCGCATCGACCGTGCGCGGCTGTACCGCGAAGCCACCGAGCGCCTGGCGCCAGTCGTAGGCCAGCAGTTGCACCGCCTGTGCGAGGTTCAGCGAGCCGTACTCCGGCAGCGTCGGGATGCTCAGGCACGCATGGCAGCGGTAGACATCGTCGTTGCTCATGCCGAAGCGCTCGGAGCCGAACACGAACGCGACACGCTGCGCCTGCGCCGCGAGTTCGCCGAACAGCTCGCGCGGCGCGCGCGTCGGCGGCCCGAAGTCGCGCGGCGTCATCGCGGTGGCACAGGCGCACGTGATCCCGGCGAGGGCCTCGGCCAGCGTCGGCACGATGCGGGCGCGTTCCAGCACGTCGGTCGCGCCGCTCGCCATCGCCCGCGTTTCCGGCTGGCGCAGCACATCGTCGAAGCGCGGTGCGACCAGCACCAGGTCCGAGAAGCCCATCACCTTGATCGCGCGCGCCGCCGCGCCGACGTTGCCGGGGTGGCTGGTGCCGATCAGGATGAAGCGGGTCGGGTCGGCGGGGTCCGGCACGGGTGTGGCTCGCGGGTAAAATGCTCATTATCCGCAGTGCCTCGGCGCCGCCCGCTCTTTATCCCTGCCAGCGCCGCTCGGCCCCGATTCCTCCTCGATAGGTTCCCCATGTCCCAAGCCCTGCACCCCATGCTGAACACCGCGATCAAGGCGGCCCGCAGCGCCGGGGCGATCATCAACCGGGCCTCGCTCGACCTGGACCTGCTGAAGGTCAACACCAAGGCGCCGAACGACTTCGTCACCGAGGTCGACACCAAGGCCGAGGCCGTCATCATCGAGACCCTGCTCGGCGCCTACCCGGGCCACGGCATCCTGGCCGAAGAGTCGGGCCGCGCGCACGGCGCGCAGGACAGCGAGTTCGTCTGGATCATCGACCCGCTCGACGGCACCACCAACTTCATCCACGGCTTCCCGGTCTACTCGGTCTCGATCGCGCTCGCGTTCCGCGGCCAGGTGCAGCAGGCCGTCGTCTACGACCCGGCGCGCAACGACCTGTTCTACGCGTCCAAGGGCCGCGGCGCGTTCCTGAACGACCGGAGGCTGCGCGTGTCCAAGCGCATCCGCCTTGCCGAATGCCTGATCGGCACCGGCTTCCCGTTCCGCAAGGGCGACAACTTCAAGCGCTACCTGCAGATGATGGAGCTGCTGATGCCGGCCTGTGCCGGGCTGCGGCGCCCCGGCTCGGCCGCGCTCGACCTGTGCTATGTCGCCGCCGGCTACACCGACGGCTTCTTCGAAACCGGCCTGAGCCCCTGGGACATCGCGGCCGGCGCGCTGCTCGTCACCGAGGCCGGCGGCCTGATCGGCAACTTCACCGGCGAGGCCGACTACCT
>JAYSLR010000732.1:0-5505 GCA_043725365.1 Rhizobacter sp.
GCGGCTCGACAACGGCTTTCGCGTCGAGCGCTGGCACATGAACAGCGACTCGCCGCCGTTCCACAAGAAAGTGATCGCCGACAAGGCGGCCAAGGTCGATCGCCGCAACATCGGCCACATGCACGTGCCCGGCATCTTCTTTCTCGAGTCGATGTTCGCGCCGGCCGGCACCGGCGCCGAGAAGGGCAACACCGCCGGCACCCGGCAGTACCGCAACTGCCAGTTCATGACCCCGGAAACGCGCCGGAGCACCCACTTCTTCTGGAACTACCTGCACAACTTCGACCTCGACGATCCGAACATCGCGCTGTCGCTGTGCAACAGCCTGCGCGAAGGCTTCGTGGAAGACAAGGCGATCATCGAAGCGCAGCAGAAGCTCTTCGACAAGGACCCCGACACCAAGCTGCTGGCGATCGCCGCCGACGCGGCGCTCGCGCACTTCCGGCGTACGTTCAGCCAGAAGCTGGCCGAAGAACGCAACGCGTCGTTGCCGGCCGCAGCCTGAGCTTCAGCGCTTGACGGCGCGAAGCGCGGCGCACTCGGACGAGCTGTCGGCTGCCTTCAGGTAGGCCAGCAAGTCGGCGCGATCCTTTGCGTCGGAAACGCCGTCGTAGGTCATCGCCGTCCCGGGCACCATCTTCAGCGGGCTGGTGAGAAAGCGATCGAGCGTCTTGTCGTTCCAGACGATGTGCGAATCCTTCATCGCCGGCGAGTAGCTGAAGTTCGGCACGCTGCCGGCCAGTCGCCCGAACAGGCCGCAGTGGCGCGGACCGACGCGATCGAACGCGAGCGCGTGGCAAGCCAGGCAGCGCGCGTAGACCTGCTCGCCGCGCACAGCATCGGGCGCGCCGTGGCCCGGCACGATCGTCCCCAGTGTCAGCGCACCGACCAGCAACAGCCGGCGCGCGCTCATGCCATGAAGGCCGACGGCACCGGCACGTCGCCCAGCGCATGGCGCAGCACGGCCCAATGCATCGCCTCGTCGCCCAGGATGCTCGCCGCAGCCTTTGCCAAGTCGCGATTACCGAACAGCGGCACGGCGCCAAGGTAGGCGCTGACCGCACCTTGCTCGAGCTTTGCGGCGAAGCGCAGCACGTCGGCCTCCGACTTCAGCTGATCGGCTGGAAAGTTGTAGTTCGCCTTTGCCGCCACAACCTTGCCGCCGAGTTTGGCGATCGTCTTGGCGAGCACGTCGGCGTGTTCCTTGTGGTGGCCCTGGAACGTCAGCGCCAGATCGAGCGTGGACTTTTGCAGCAGCTTGCTCTCGGCCCCGAGCTGGTAGGCAGCGATCGCCTCGAGTTCGGCGCCGAGAGCGGTGTTGAGAATCTGCACGTCTTGGAGGCTGGCCGCGCCCGAGGTCGCGGCGAGCGCGTCGCGTCCGGCAAGCAGCGCGATCGCCGCACCGGAGAGTACGAGGCCCGAGTGACCCATGAACAAGCGGCGCGCGGCGATAGGGGTGGGCATCTGCAAGAACGACATGACAATCTCCTGGGGTTGGTAGAGGCTGCCCATTGGATGGGGCCGCCAGCGATGGCGTTCCCGCTATTCGTCGTGGCCGCTCTTCTGCGCTTCGTCCTTCCGAGGGGCGGCAGCGAGCCGCGCCATGACATGCGCGACGATGCGGTCACAGCGCGCGCCGGCGAACGCGAACGCGTCGCCGATCGCCAGATCGACATCGCGCGACAGCCCTTCGCGCAGCAGTCCGCGCGCCCGGAAGAAGCGGGTCCGAACCGTGGCCTCCGGCAGGTCCAGCGCCAGCGCCACCTCTTCGACGCTCAGCTCCTCGACCGCGCGCAACATGAACACGCTGCGAAATGCGTCGGGGAGGCGGTCGATGCGTGCCTCCATCAGGCGGCGCATCTCGCTGCGCATCGCGATGCGATCGGGTTGTCGATCCGGGTCATCTGTCATCCAGGCCTCCGGTGCTTGGTCGTCCTCGTCGAACGCCGTACTCAGCGGGATCACCTGTGCGCCGCGCCGACGCAGGCGCCCCAGCGCTTCGTTGACGACGATGCGCACCATCCAGGTCGAGAGCTTCGCATCGGCGCGGAAGCCGGCCAGCGCGCTCCAGGCGCGCAGATAGGCCTCCTGCAACGCGTCTTCAGCATCGGCGTCGTTCCTCAGGATGCTGCGCGCGGTGCGAAACAGCAGCCGGTTGTGACGCCGCATGATGGCCTCGAACGCCCGCGCGTCGCCGTGCGCGGCGCGCGTGGCGAGATCCGCGTCGCCGGCGTGGGCGTTGTCGACTTGCCCGAGCGAGGCTGGTGCGTTGTTCATCGAGGTCTCCTTGGCGTCAGATGCGACGCGGCCGCGCGGCGTTCCGCTCTTCTTCGGAGGCGGGTCGCGGACGCGGGTGTGTTCAGCAACCGTCGAACTCCTCGCTGAGAAGGTCATCATCGGCGACGCCGGATTCGGACAACGCGCGTGGCGATCACCCGTTCGTCACCGACGATCGAGGATGCGAGCGTGCGAAATACTCCCGGCCACGGCGCCGAGGGCCCCGCGCAATCAGGGCAGCGCAATCGTCAGGTTCGGATCGAAATGCGGGTTCTCGATCACGCCGCCCTTCGAATAGCCGCGCGGATTGCAGACGACCCTCGTGCCGCTCACGGTGTAGTCGAAACTGTCGTGGGTGTGCCCGTGAATCCAGAGCTGCGTGCGGTCACCGCCCAGCAGGTGCTGCGCATCGGAGACGAAGCATGCATTCAGCAGCGAATCGGCAAAGCGCGGGTGGATGCTCCGGCGTGTCGGAGCGTGGTGGGTCACGACCACGGTGGGCCCGTCGTGCGGAATCGAAAGTTGCCCATCGAGCCAGGCACTGTGCCGCTCGAACAGCGCGGCCGAATCCGCGGGGCTGAACACGTCGCTTGCCGCCTCGCTCGTGCGGATGCGGCTGAAGTCGCGGATCAGCTGGCGCGCCTGCGCGATCGCCGCGGCCCTTTGAACCGGTTCATCGAACAGTGCGAAGTCGCTCCACAGCGTGCTGCCCAGGAAGCGCACGCCGTCGATCACGACACCGCGGTCGTTCAGCACCTGGACCTGGGTGCCGGCGCACAGCCTCTCCAACTCCTGCGCCGCGCCATCGATGCTGCTGCCGTAGAACTCGTGGTTGCCGAGCACGTAGATCACCGGCTTGTCCAGCTGCAGGGCCCAGACGGCGGCCTCGCGCGGGCGCGACACATCGCCCGCGAGCACCACGACATCGGCGTCGTTCGCGGGCCGCTCCATCGCCGCGAAGCCCAGGTGCAGGTCGGACAGGATGTTGATCTTCATTCGTTGCAGAGATCGCGCGGCCAGCGTTTGCCGCTCGATGGTAGGTCAGAACGCGAAGACAACGCGGCCGGTCAGCCCAGCGAGGCCGCCTCCTTGCCGTTCGCGAAGTGCTGCTGCATCAACTCCTGTGCGCGCCCGGCGTTGCGTGCCTTCAGCGCCGCCATGATCTGGCGGTGTTCCTTCAGCGAGGCCTCGAGCCGGCCCTGCTTGAACAGCGAGTGGTGGCGGTTCAGCTTCATCACCTTGCGCAGGTCGGCGACGAGCTGCAGGCGCCAGCGGTTGTCGGCGATCGTCAGCAGCGCCATGTGGAAGCGCTCGTTGGCGGCGAAGAAGCGGTCGCGGTCACCGACGGCGGCCTCGAGATCCTGGTGCAGCGCGGCCAGCTCGGCGATCTGCGCGGCATCGGCGCGCTCGGCGACGGCGCGCGCAGCGTCGCTCTCGAGCAGCGCGAGCAGGTGGTAGACCTCGGCGAGGTCGCGCTCCGACACCTCGGTGACGTAGGCGCCGCGGCGCAGCTTCATCGTCACCAGGCCCTCGGCGGCCAGCACCTTGAGTGCCTCGCGCAGCGGCGTGCGGCTGATGCCGTACTCGGCGGCGAAGGCCTGCTCGTCGATCCAGCTGCCGGGGTGCAGCGTGTGGTCGAGGATGCGGCCGCGCAGGCGCTCGGCCACCTGCTCGTAGAGCGCGCGTTCACGCAATCGCGTGGCGCCGCCCGCCACGCGGGGCCCCGAAACTTCTGGAAGAAGAGTCGCCATCTGCGCCGATCCATCCGCTAGAATTCAATTTTGAATTATGCACGCGCGGCTCGGATGCCGTCCAGCCCTGAATTGGTTCTATTCTCGGCAACGGCGCGGCCGCGGGAGACTCCACCATGTCGGATGACAAGACCCTGAATTCGGATTCGCTGGCCGCGTGGCAGAAGGCCGCGGCCAAGTCGACGCCCGGTGGCAACGTCGACGCGCTGAGCTGGATCACCCCCGAGGGCATCCCGGTCAAGCCGCTGTACACCGCGGCCGACCTGAGGGGCCTGCCGTACACCGACACGCTGCCCGGCTTCGCGCCCTTCGTGCGCGGCCCGCAGGCGACGATGTACGCGGTGCGGCCGTGGACGATCCGCCAGTACGCCGGGTTCTCGACCGCCGAGGCGTCGAACGATTTCTACCGCAAGGCACTGGCCGGCGGCGGGCAGGGCGTCAGCGTCGCGTTCGACCTCGCGACGCACCGCGGCTACGACAGCGACCACCCGCGCGTGCTAGGGGACGTCGGCAAAGCGGGGGTGGCGATCGACAGCGTCGAGGACATGAAGATCCTGTTCGACGCGATCCCGCTCGACAAGGTCTCGGTGAGCATGACGATGAACGGCGCGGTGCTGCCGGTGCTCGCCGGCTACGTGGTCGCGGCCGAAGAGCAGGGCGTGTCGCAAGAGCAGCTGAGCGGAACGATCCAGAACGACATCCTGAAGGAGTTCATGGTCCGCAACACGTACATCTACCCGCCCGAGCCGAGCATGCGGATCATCGGCGACATCATCGAGTACACGGCGAAGAACATGCCGAAGTTCAACTCGATCAGCATCAGCGGCTACCACATGCAGGAAGCCGGCGCCAACCAGGCGCTCGAACTCGCGTTCACGCTGGCCGACGGCCGCGAGTACGTGAAGGCGGCGCTGGCCAAGGGTCTGGACGTCGACGAGTTCGCCGGGCGCCTGAGCTTCTTCTGGGCCATCGGCATGAACTTCTACCTCGAAGTGGCCAAGATGCGCGCCGCGCGGCTGCTGTGGTGGAAGATCATGACCGCGTTCGGCGCGAAGAACCCGAAGAGCCTGATGCTGCGCACCCACTGCCAGACCTCGGGCTGGAGCTTGACCGAGCAGGACCCGTACAACAACGTCGTGCGCACGACGATCGAGGCGATGGCCGCGGTGTTCGGCGGCACCCAGTCGCTGCACACGAATGCGCTCGACGAGGCGATCGCGCTGCCGACCGAGTTCAGCGCGCGCATCGCGCGCAACACGCAGCTGATCATCCAGGAAGAGACCCACATCACCAGCGTCGTCGACCCGTGGGCCGGCAGCTACATGATGGAAAAGCTCACGCAGGACATGGCCGACGCCGCCTGGAAGATCATCGAGGAGGTCGACGCGATGGGCGGCATGGTCAGGTGCGTCGACAGCGGCTGGGCCAAGCTGAAGATCGAGGCCAGCGCGGCCGAGAAGCAGGCGCGCATCGACTC
>JAYSLR010000733.1:0-3548 GCA_043725365.1 Rhizobacter sp.
CGCCCGCAACCGTCGCCCGCGCGAACGCGGCTTGCGCGTCGGGCGGCAGCGCCGAAGGGTCGCCGACCAACGACACCTCGACGCGCTTGCCCCAGCGGAGCAGATGGATCGCCGCTTCGAGACCGTCGCCGCCGTTGTTGCCGGGGCCGGCGGCGACCCAGATGCGTTGCGCGTGCGGCGCGAGCGCGAGCGCCAAGCGCGCGACCGATTCGCCCGCCCGTCGCATCAGCGTGTGTGCGGGCAGCGTCGCGCTGGAGTGCTGTTCAAGCACGCGCGTCTGCGCGGCATCGAACAAGGGTTGTTCGACGGCGAGGGGCAGGACGGGATGTGTGGTGTTCATGAACGCAGGCGTTCGACGCCGAAGCCCTGAGTGTCGACCACCGGCGGACGGCCCGCCAGCGCGTCGGCGAGCAGGCGCGCCGAGCCGCACGACAGCGCCCAGCCGCTCGAGCCGTGACCGAGGTTCAGCCAGACCCCGGCGATGCCGCTGGCGCCAAGCACCGGCGGGCCATCGGGCAGCATCGGGCGGGCGCCTTTCCAGACCTGGGCCCGGCTCAACCGGGCACTGCCCGGGAACCAGTCGTGCAGCACCTTGTAGAGCGTGGCCAGCGCGCGCGGGTCGTGGCGGTTCAGGCTGCCGCCGATCTCGGCGCTGCCGGCCACGCGCACCCGTGCGCCGAGGCGGCTGATCGCGACCTTGTAGCGCTCGTCCATCAGCGCCGAACGCGGCCCATGATCGGGATGGCCCTCGTGCTGACGCAGCGGCGCGGTGATCGAGTAGCCGTAGACCGCCCGCATCGGCAGCTTCAGCCCATGCGGGCGCAGCAGCGCGTCGGACCCGAGGGCGGCGCAGACCACGATCGCGTCGAAGCCCTCGGTGACCGGGTGCAGTTCCATCGGCTGCGTGTCCTGTGCGTCCTGCGGCGCGCTCTCGGCGCTCACGTTCGTCAGCACGCTCGACTGCTCGGGCGGTGCGTAGACATGCACCAGTTGCGGCGCCGGTCCGGCGACGAGGCGCTGCACCTGCGTGTGGAAGCGGAAACGCACGCCCAGGCGCTGTGCCTCGGCGCGCAGCAGCGTCGCGAACTGGCGGCAGTTGCCGACCTCGTCGTCGGGCAGGTAGATGCCGCCGTGCAACTCGGTCTCGTCGCTCAGGTCGGGCTCGACGGCGCGGCACCGGGCTGCGTCGAGCATCTCGAAGCGGGTGTTCAGTTCGGTGAGCGAGGCCAGGCCGGGCTGCGCCAGCGCGTGGTCCTTGGCGCTGCGCAGCAGCACCAGGTAGCCGGTGCCGCGTTCGTAGTCGAGCTTGAGTTCACGCGTGATCCGGTGCAGGCGATCGCGGCTGAAGACCGCGAGGCGCTGCATGCGCAGCCGGTTGGACTGGTAACTGCCCAGTCCGCAGGCGCGCCACCAGCGCCACATCCACGCGAGGTCGCCGGCGCGCAGGTTCGGATGCACGCGCACCGGCGCGTGGCGGCTCAGCAGATGACGCAGCACCTTGGCGGGCATGCCCGGTGCGGCCCACGGCGTGACGTAGCCTGGCGCGATCACGCCGGCGTTGGCAAAACTCGTCTCGCCGGCGACGCTGCCGCGGCGCTCGAACACCGTGACCTCGTGGCCGTCACCGGCCAGTTCGTAGGCCGTGGTGACGCCGATGATGCCGGCGCCGATGACCGCGACCTTCATGCGAGGGTCGCGGACAGGGCCGTCTCGATCGCGAGCGAGGCGCCGAGCACCGCATCGTCCTGCAGCGCGCCGTTCCAGACCATCAACCCGACCGGCATCTCACCCGCCGCGTGACAGGGCAGCGACAGCGCGCAGCCATCCAGCAGGTTGACGACAGAAGGATTGCGCAGCAGCAAAACGTTGGTCGCAAAGAACGCCTCGTCGCTGGCAAGCAGCGGCGCGAGCAGTGGCGCAACCATCGGCACGGTCGGGCTCAGCAGCGCGTCGAAGCCGGTCATCGCCGCCGCCATCCGGGCGATCCAGGCGCGGCGCGCGTGCAACAGGTCGATGTAGTCGGCCGCGCTCATGTGCTCGCCACGGCGGATGCGCAGCGCGACGCGTGGGTCGTATTCGGGCTCGTGGGCGGCGAGCCGGTGGCGATGCCAGGCCCAGGCCTCTGCCGGCGAGAAGCCGCCGGCCGCGTTGATCGCGGCGACATCGTCCAACTCGGCGAGCCTGATTTCGTCGATGCGCGCACCGGCGGCGCGCAGCGCGGCGATAGCGCGGTCGAAGGCCGCGCGGACGTCGCGATCCAGCGCGTCGAGCATCAGCGTGGTCGGCATCGCGAAGCGCAACACCGAGAGCGGTCGCACGGCGGGCGCGACCTTGCGGTCGGCGAGGACCTCGTGCAGCAGGATCGCGTCGCGCACGTCGCGTGTGATGGCGCAGGCCGTGTCGAGCGTCGTCGACAGCGGCACCGCACCGTCGGTCGGCGTCAGGCGCGCGGTGTTCTTGAATCCGACCAGCCCCTGCAGGGCCGCCGGAATGCGGATCGAGCCGCCGGTGTCCGATCCGAGCGCCGCCCTCGCCGCGCCGGTTGCGACCGACACCGCGCCGCCCGAGGTCGACCCCCCGGGGATGCGCGGCTGGGGATCGATGGCGGCCGTCGCCGGGTTCGCCGGCGTGCCGAAGTGCGGGTTGATGCCCACGCCCGAAAACGCGAACTCCGACATGTTGGTGCGGCCCACGAACACCGCGCCGCCGCGACGCAGCCGGGCGACTGCCGGGCAGTCGGTGGCGGCGGGTGGTTCCTGCGCGAGCAGGGTCGAGCCGGCGCCGGTGACCTCGTCGCGCACGTCGAACAGGTCCTTCACGCTGACCACCATGCCGGCCAACCGCGGCAGCGGCGCGCCGGCCGCACGCAGCGCGTCGATCGAGCGTGCCGTCGCCGCGGCGACGTCGAACGACGTCCGCAGGAACGTGTGGCGGTTCGCAGGCGCGCGCGCGGCCGCGACGGCCGCCTCGAGCAGGGCGGCGGCAGTGAGTGCGGGGCGAGAGCCGGGCGGGTCGGAGGGCATGGGCGTGCTACACTTGAATGGTTTAGCTGAGAGCATCCACCGCACGGTGTGGGGATGGCGATTCAGCCGAACAAATCGCGAACCGGCTGTTGAAAGGTGTTGCGACAGGCTTGCTATCCAAGCGTGTCGCGATTCGAGCCGGATTCTAGAACCAACCTTTGGAGTCCTCATGACTGTCACCATGCGTGAAATGCTGGAAGCCGGTGTCCACTTCGGGCACCAGACCCGCTTCTGGAACCCCAAGATGGCCCCGTACATCTACGGCCATCGCAACAAGATTCACATCATCAACCTCGAGAAGACGCAGCCGCTCTTCAACGACGCGATGAAGTTCGTCCGCGGCATCGCCGCGAAGCGCGGCACGATCCTGATGATCGGCACCAAGCGCCAGGCGCGCGAAGTGATCGCCCAGGAGGCCAAGCGCGCCGGCATGCCCTACGTCGACCAGCGCTGGCTCGGCGGCATGATGACCAACTTCAAGACCGTCAAGGGCTCGCTCAAACGGCTCAAGGAAATGAAGGCGCA
>JAYSLR010000734.1:0-3288 GCA_043725365.1 Rhizobacter sp.
ATTCCACTTTGCGCCGAGACCTGGCGCGCAACTTCGGCGCCACGCTGGTGGTGATCCTCACCATCGTGCTGACGATGATGCTGATCCGCACGCTCGGCCAGGCCGCGGGCGGCCAGGTCGCCCCGCAGGACGTGGTGCTGCTGCTGGGCTATGTGGCGCTCGGCCACCTGCCGACGATGCTCGCGCTGTCGCTGTTCATCGCTGTCGTCGCGACGCTCTCGCGCATGTACCGCGAGAGCGAGATGACGATCTGGTTCGCCAGCGGCGTCGGCCTGACGCGCTTCGTGCGGCCGGTGCTGCGCGTGACCTGGCCGGTGCTGCTGGTGATCGGCTTGCTGGCGCTGTTCGTCTGGCCGTGGCAGAACCAGCGTGGCGTCGAGCTGAAGGAGCGCTTCGAGCGCCGCTCCGACCTCTCGCGCGTGGCGCCGGGCCAGTTCCAGACCTCGAACGACGGCACGCGCGTGTTCTTCATCGAGCGTGATGCCGCCGACAAGAGCACCGGCCGCAACGTGTTCATCCTGAGCTCGCTGCCCGGCCGCGAATCGGTCACCTCGGCGCGCAGCGGCCGCATCGAGATGGACGGCGACGACCGCTTCCTGCGGCTCAGCCGCGGCCAGCAGAACGAGGAGAACCTGCGCACCGGCGACAAGACCCTCGCGCGCTTCGACAGCTACAGCGCGCGCGCCGGCGAGCGCGTGCTGTCGGGCATGGACAACCTGCCGCCGAAGGCACGCCGCAGCCTCGACCTGCTGCTCGAGCCCACGCCGCGCCACCAGGGCGAACTGGTGTGGCGGCTCGGCCTGCTGCTCGGTGCCGCGAACATGGTGCTGCTGGGGATCGGCCTGTCGGCCTCGAACCCGCGCCGCGCGAGCAACTGGAACCTGTTGTTCGCGCTGCTCAGCTTCGCGATCTACTACAACCTCATCAACCTGTCGCAGGCCTGGGTCGCCGGCAGCAAGGTCGGCATGGGCACCGCGCTGGTGGCGGCACACGGTGGCGCCTTCCTGATCGCGATGTGCCTGCTGTGGTGGCGCGAGAACGGCAACCGTCGCAGCACGTGGCGGGCACGCCTGGAAAGGCGGGTGGCACCGGCATGAAGACCGTGCGCCGCCTGTTCTACGTCGACATCGTGACCGCGGTCGCTTTCGTTGCGATGGCGTTCCTGTCGCTGTCGTTCTTCATCGACTTCATCGACCAGCTCGGCGATGTCGGCCAGGGCGGCTACACGGTCGTGCAGGCGACGCTGTACTCGATGCTGCTGCTGCCGGGCCACTTCTACGAGGTCGCGCCGATCGCGGTGCTGATCGGCACGATCTACACGCTGGCGCGCATGGCGCAGGCCTCCGAGTACACGATCCTGCGCACCGGCGGGCTCGGCCCCGGGCGGGCACTGTCGCTGCTGGCGACGCTGGGCATGATCTTCGGCGTGCTGACCTTCGTCGTCGGCGACTACCTCGCGCCGCTGAGCGAACGCCAGGCCAACGAGGTGCAGGCGACGACCCAGGGCGGCACGCCGCTCGGCCGTTCGGGCGCCTGGCTGAAGGACAACCACGTGCCCACGCCGGACGGCGAACGCAGCTATTCGGTCAACGTCGGCTCGGCCGGGCCGAAGGCGATGCTGCACGACATCCGCATTTACGAGTTCGACAGCGACGGCCGCCTGCTGCGCCGCATCGCCGCCGCGGGTGCGCAGGTCGAGCCCGACCAGACCTGGGCACTGCAGGACGTGACCGTGACGCGCTGGCTCGAGGCTGGCGACGGCGACGCTGCGCCGCCGGCCCAGGTGCCGGAACAGAAGCTGCCCACGCTGGCCTGGCACAGCCGGCTGTCGTCCGCGATGGTGGCGGCGGCGGTGTCGCCGGCGAGTTCGATGTCGACGATCGACCTGGCACGCTACATCGTGCACCTCTCGGACAACGAGCAGGCCACCCAGAGCCAGCAGATCCAGTTCTGGAAGCGCGCGCTCTACCCCTTCGCCTGCCTCGTGATGGTGGGCCTGGCGCTGCCGTTCGCCTACATGCACGCGCGCGCCGGCGGCGTCAGCCTGAAGGTGTTCGGCGGCATCATGCTGGGCATCAGCTTCGTGCTGCTGAACAACGTCGCCGGCCACCTCGGCCTGCTGCGCAACTGGACGCCCTGGATGGTGGCTGCGGCGCCGAGCGCGCTCTATCTGCTGCTGTCGTTGGCGGCGTTCAGCTGGCTGGTGAGGTACCGATGAGACGTGGATTGCTGCTGTTCGGGCACGGCGCGCGCGATCCGCGCTGGGCCGAGCCCTTCGAGGCGGTTGCGCGGCACGTTCGCGACCGCGATTCGTCGGTGGTCGTCGAACTCGCCTTCCTCGAGTTCATGACGCCGACACTGCGCGAGGCCGGTCGGTCGCTCGTCGACGCAGGCTGCGTTCGGATCGATGTCGTGCCGCTCTTCCTCGGCGCCGGCGGCCATGTGCGCAAGGACCTGCCCGAACTGCTCGCCGAACTGCGCGCGGCGCATGCCGGCACCCGGTGGCACCTGCAGCGCACGATCGGCGAGGTCGATGGCGTGATCGCCGCGATGGCCGACGCGGCCCTGCAACTCTGCGGGCCATCCACACCATGAATCTGCACCAGTTCCGGTTCGTCCAGGAGGCTGCGCGGCGGGACCTGAACCTCACCGAGACAGCGAAGGCGCTGTTCACCTCGCAGCCGGGCATCTCGAAGGCGATCCTGGAGCTCGAGGCCGAGCTCGGCGTCGACATCTTCGCGCGCCACGGCAAGCGGCTGCGCCGCATCACCGAGCCGGGGCGCGAGGTGCTCAAGAGCATCGAGGTGATCATGCGCGAGGTCGGCAACCTGAAACGCATCGGCGAGGAATACTCGATGCAGGACGCCGGCACGCTGTCGATCGCGACCACGCACAGCCAGGCGCGCTACTTCCTGCCCGAGCCCGTGGCGCAGCTGCGCAAGCGCTTCCCGAAGGTCAACATCAGCCTGCACCAGGGCGCGCCCGAGCAGGTCGCGCGCATGGTGATCGACGAGGTCGCCGATCTCGGGCTGGCGACCGAGTCGCTGACCGGCTACGACGAGCTCGTCACGCTGCCTTGCTACGAGTGGCGCCATGCGGTCGTGATGCCGGCCGGGCACCCGCTGGCGCAGGTCGAGCGCATCTCGCTCGAGGACCTGGCGATGCTGCCGCTGGTGTCGTACCAGCCGGCGTTCAGCGGCCGCACGCGCGTCGACCAGGCCTTCGCGACGCGCAACCTGAAGCCCAACATCGTGCTCGAGGCGATCGACGCCGACGTCATCAAGACCT
>JAYSLR010000735.1:0-6610 GCA_043725365.1 Rhizobacter sp.
CCTCGCAGGGCGACCTGCAGACGCTGGACCCCGACTCGCGCAACGAGTCGCTGACCAACTCGATCAACGGCCAGATCTACGAGACGCTGACCGGCCGCGACAAGCAACTGGGCATCGTGCCGCAGCTCGCGACCGAGTGGCAGCAGACCGGCCCGTTGCAGTGGCGCATGAAGCTGCGGCCGAACGTGAAGTTCCACGACGGCAGCGCGTTCAGCGCCGACGACGTGGTCTTCTCGGTGATACGCGCGCAGCAAAAAAGCTCCGATATCAAGGCTTATGCCAACGCCTTGGGCGAACCGAAGAAGATCGACGCGCTGACGGTCGAGTTCAACCTCAAAGACGTGAACCCGATCTTTCTGCAGCACGCCAACTCGGTCTTCATCATGAGCAAGGCCTGGTGCGAGAAGAACAAGGTCACCAGCCCGCAGGACTTCAACGCCGGCGAGCAGAGCTACGCCGCGCTGAACGCCAACGGCACCGGCCCGTACATGCTGGTCTCGCGCCAGCCGGACGTGAAGACCGTCTACAAGCGCAACCCGAACTGGTGGGGCAAGTTCGATGGCAACGTGCAGGACGTGATCTACACACCGATCAAGAGCAACTCGACGCGGGTGGCCGCGCTGATTTCGGGCGAGCTCGACTTCGTGCTCGATCCGCCGCCCGCCGACACGCCGCGCCTGCGCAACACCGCGAACGTGAAGATCATCGACGGCCCCGAGACCCGCATCATCTTCATCGGCATGGACCAGGGCCGCGACGAGCTGCTGTACAGCAGCGTGAAGGGCAAGAACCCGTTCAAGGACCAGCGCGTGCGCCAGGCCCTGTACCAGGCGGTCGACGAAGAGAGCATCAAGACCAAGCTGATGCGCGGCCAGGCGGCGCCCACCGGCGCGGTCACGCCCTCGCCGCTGGGCACCTACAACGACCCGGCGCTCGAGAAGCGCCTGCCCTTCGACCTGGCCGCCGCGAAGAAGCTGATGACGGCCGCCGGCTACGCCGACGGCTTCGAGTTCACGCTCGACTGTCCGAACGACCGCTACGTCAACGACGAGGAGATCTGCAAGACGCTCGCCTCGATGTGGGCGCGGCTGGGCATGAAGGTGCGCGTCAACGCGATGCCGCGCTCGGTCTACTTCGCCAAGCTCGGCAACCTCGACACCTCGATGTACATGCTCGGCTGGGGCGGCTCGGTGACCGACGCCGAGACCACGCTGACGCCGATCTACCGCACGCGCGGCCCGGGCGGCGTGGGCCAGTTCAACTACGGCCAGGTCAACAACCCGAAGCTGGACCAGCTGGCGGCGGCATCGAGCAAGGAGGCCGACCCCGTCAAGCGCGAGGCCCTGATCAAGGCCGCGATCAAGGAGCAGAACGACCAGGTGCACACCATCCCGCTGCACCGCCAGTTCATCCCGTGGGCGACGCGCGCGAACGTCGAGGTCGTGCACCGCGCCGACAACTGGCTCGAGTGGGCCTGGATCAGGATCAAGTGACCGCCGGGCTGCAGTGACCCCACGACGGCTGCCGCGGCAGCCGTCGTCGCGTCCGCCGGGCCGCGACGATCAGCGCAAGCCCGGTCGCGCGGCCGGCGCCGACGACGAGGGCGACGCGCCCCACGCGGTCGGTGCGGTGCGCGGAGCCAGCCAGCCTTCCAGCGCCGCGGGTGCCATCGGCCGGCCCGTGTGGTAGCCCTGGATGCCATCGCACCAGGCCTCGGCCAGCGCGGCATGCACCGAGGCCGTCTCCACGCCCTCGGCGACGACGGTCATCTTCAGGCGGTGCGCCAGCGCGATGATGGCCTCGGTGATCGCGCGGTCCTTCGGCTCGGTCAGCATGTCCTTCACCAGCGAGCGGTCGATCTTCAGCTTGCCCATCGGCAGGCGGCTCAGGTAGCTCAGGCTCGAGTAGCCGGTGCCGAAGTCGTCGATCGAGAGCTGCACGCCGAGTGCCTTCAGCGCATGCAGCTGGCGCAGCCGCTCGTCGGTGCTTTCCATCAGCGTCGACTCGGTCAGCTCGAGCTCGAGCAGCTCGGGCGCAATGCCGTGCCGCTGCAGCGAGGCGCGCAGCGCCGGCAGCAGGCCCGCATCGAGCAGCTGCACCGCCGACAGGTTGACCGACATCACGCCGACCTCGATGCCGCGTGCGCGCCAGTCGGCGAGCTGGCGGCAGGCCTGGTCGATGACCCACTCGCCGATCGGCACGATCAGGCGCGACTCCTCGGCCAGCGGGATGAAGACGGCCGGCGCGACCTCGCCGAGTTCCGGCGTGGTCCAGCGCAGCAGCGCTTCGACCGCGTTGAGTGCGCCGTCGACCGCACCCACCTGCGGCTGGAACACCAGCCGCAGCTCGTCGCGCGCGACCGCGTTGCGCAGCAGCAGTTCGATCTGCAGCTTCTGCTGCGCGCGGTCGTTCAGGTCGCGGGTGAAGAAGTAGACGCTGTCGCGGCCGCTCGCCTTGGCCTGGTACATCGCGGTGTCGGCATGGCGCATCAGCTCGTCCATGTCGGCGGCGTCGTCGGGGAACATCGCGATGCCGATGCTGCACGAGACGTTCAGCTCCAGCGCATCGACGAGGCAGGGCGCGCGCAGCGACGCCAGCAGCCGCTGTGCGATCTGCAGCGCCTCGCCGCTGCCGGCGACGCCGTTGAGCAGCACGACGAACTCGTCGCCACCGAAGCGGCTGACCAGATCGGCGTCGCGGATCGACTCGCGCAGCCGCAGTGCCACCAGCTTCAGCAGCGCATCGCCGGTCTGGTGACCGAGCGAGTCGTTGATGGTCTTGAAGCGGTCGAGGTCGATGAACAGCACCGCGACCGGCTGGCCGCTGCGCACCGACTGCTGCATCGCCTCGCGCAGCCGCCGTTCGGCGACGCCGCGGTTCGGCAGGCCGGTCAGCACGTCGTGGTGGGCGAGGTAGCGCACCTGCTCCTCCGAGGCCTTGCGGTCGGTGATGTCCAGGCAGCTGAAGATGTAGTGCCCGACCGCGCCGGTCGCCTCGCGCACCGCGGTCAGCACGGCCCAGGCGGGGAACGCGCCGCCGTCGCGCTTGTGCACCTGCACCTCGCCGCGCCACCAGCCGCGGCTCTCGGCCGTGGCCCAGGTGTCGCGCGCCTGCGGCATCGGCACCTCGCCGACGTGCACGAACCCGAGCTCCTCGTGCAGCAGCTCGCCGGGGTCGAAGGCGCCGGACTTGCAGATCGCGCGGTTCGCCGACAGCACGCGGCCCGACGCGTCGAGCAGCGCGATGCCTTCGGACGAGGCCTCGAACACCTTGGCCCAGAGTTCGAGCCGCTGCTCGAGCGCCTTCAGGCCGTTGATCGGCGTGAACGCGGTGACGATCGCGTCCTGGCCCTGGTAGTCCAGGCGGCGCGCCGACAGCACGGCCCAGGCGGCGTGCGTGCCGTGCTGCCAGCGCACCTCGAACTCGTGCACCGCCCCCTCGTCGGAGAGCTGCTGGAAGAAGCGCCGCCGCAGCTCGGCGGTGATGCCCGCGGCCCACGGATCGACCTCGGCGTCGCCGAGCCATTCGCGCGCCTGCGGGTTGGCATGCAGCACGCGGTGATCGGGCACCGAGGTCACCATCAGCGGCACCGGCATCAGCTCGAGCAGGCGCTGCTGGGCCTCGGCGGCGCGCGCGCTGGCGGCCATCTCCTGCTGGACCTGGCGCTGGTGGTCGAGCTGCGCCAGCATCTCGTTGAAGCCCAGCACCAGGCGACCGATCTCGTCGCCGCTGGCCCAAACCGAACGCAGCGTGTGGTCGCCGGTGCGGCGCACCGTGTCGACGACCTGCGACAGCCCGCGCAGCGGCCGCGAGATGCGCTGCGCGACGTAGTAGACCGCGAACAGGATGATGCACAAGAGCCCCGCGGCCGTGCCCAGGTGCAGCCACATGCGGACGAAGAAGTCGTGCACGCGCGCGTCGATCAGGCGCGCCAGTTCGTCGTTGCCGCGGCCCCACGCGAGATCGAGCGCGTCGATCGCGGCACGCTCGGCAGCGTCGATCTGCCGGCGTTCGACCGAATCGCCGGTGGCCACCTGGCGCACGATCGCGCGAAAGCGGTCGACCGCCGCGGCCAGTTCGGCCTGTGTCGGCGAGAGCCGCTGGCCCAGCAGCGGCGACGACGCCGCCACCGCCTCCGAGTAGTCGGACTGGATCGCCGTGGCCGCGGTGCGCAGCTCGCCCTCGAGCACGAACAGCCGCGTGCGTTCGTCCGGGTCGATCGCGGCGCCGCCGACGACGTCGTGCAGCCTCGGCGTGATCTGCGCCACCACGTCGAGCAGCGTCGGGTAACGCAACAGGATCAGCGACATCGTGTAGTAGCTGTCCAGGTCCGGGTCGAGGATCAGGTTCGACTGGTTGCCCACGCGCGTGACGAGCTCACGGCCCTGTTCGATCGCCGTCTGGCGCGCCGCCGCCGCGCGTGGCGTGACGCCGCCCTGCAGCCCCTGCAGCGCCAGCGAGAACCTGCGGTTCAGCTCGTCGCTGGCCATGCCGTGGCCGTGCCGCTGCTCGGCATCGGCGATGCGCTCGAGAACGGCGCGGTCGATCGTCGGCGGCGGCGCGGATCGCGCGATCGCCACCAGCGTCGGCCGAATCGCCTCGATGTAGGCCGTGCCCGCGAGTTCCTTGCGCGAGAAGTCGATCGCGATGAATTTCTCGTGGATCAGGATGCTGCTGATGAAGATCACCGTGCTCAGGTCGAGCAGGTAGATCAGCAGCAGCTTCTTGCCGACGCTCAGGTTCGACAGCCGGCGCGCCAGCGGTGAGCTGAACCTGGCCACGAGGCCCTGCGGGCGTGCCAAGGTGGCGGTAGCACAGACCATCGGCGTACGGCTCCGAAGTAAGGCGGCTCGTGGCCGCGAAGGTGCGTCCCGATCCTGTGGTGCGCAAGAATGGTGCGCCGCAGCATCGACACCGCGAGGTGGACTTCGGCAATCGCGGCGCGCACTTGAGCCGCGATCGGCACCGGTCTAGCGAAAATACTGGAGCATCCTTTCCAGCGCCATCGTGAACGGCATCTGCATCATCGGCAGCGTCAGCAGCATGCCGATCAGGCCGACCGATACCGTGATCGGGAAGCCGATCGAGAAGATGCTCATCTGCTGGGCGACGCGCGAGATGATGCCCAGCACCAGGTTCACGAACAGCAGCATCGCGATCATCGGCAGCGCGATCCACAGGCCGAGGCGGAACACCTCGGCACCCCAGACCTGCGGCTGCACGGCGCGCAGGAACGCGAACGGCTCGGGGCCGACCGGGAACACGTCGAAACTCTGCGCCACCGCGGCGATCAGCATCAGGTGGCCGCCGGTGACGATGAACAGCCAGCTCACCGAGATGCCGAAGAAGCGGCTCGTCGCGGTGGCCTCGCCGCCGGTCATCGGGTTGAAGAAGCCGGCGAAGTTCAGGCCCATCTGCAGCCCGATGACCTCACCCGCGAACTCGACGGCGCTGAACACGATGCGCACCGCGAAGCCGAGCGACAGGCCGATCAGCAACTGCTGCACGACCGCGAGCACCGCCGCGGCCGAGTCGAGCGGGATCAGCGGCATGGTCGGCAAGGTCGCCTGCGCGCAGAGCGCGATCAGGAACGCCAGCGCAACGCGCACGCGCGCCGGCACGCTGCCCTGCGCGAACACCGGCAGCGAGCCGAACAGCGCGAGCACGCGCAGGAACGGCCACAGCAGCGGCGTGATCCAGGCCAGGACCTGCGTGTCGGTGAAGGTCAGCATCGGGCGACGCCTTCGACCGAGATCAGCCGACGGCGCTCGGAATGGCCTGCAGCGTGCGCTGGATGTACTCGACCAGCGTCGTCAGCATCCACGGCCCGGCGATCGCGAGCACCGCGACCGCGCCGATGATCTTCGGCACGAACGACAGCGTCGCCTCGTGGATCTGCGTGGCGGCCTGGAAGATGCTGACGACCAGGCCGATCAGCAGCACGCTGATCAGGATCGGCGCCGAGACCAGCAGCAGGATGTACAGGCCTTGCTGGCCGGCGGTGAAGACTTGGGTGGCGTCCATCGGGAACTCGGGTTCAGGTGTTGAAGCTCGCCGCGAGCGAGCCCAGCAGCAGGTTCCAGCCATCGGCCAGCACGAACAGCATCAGCTTGAAGGGCAGCGAGATCAGCACCGGCGACAGCATCATCATGCCCAGCGACATCAGCACGCTGGCGACGATCATGTCGATGATCAGGAACGGGATGAAGATCAGGAAGCCGATCTGGAACGCGCTCTTCAGCTCGCTCGTCACGAACGCCGGCACCAGCACCTTGAACGGCACGTCGGCGCTCTTCACGGCGGGGTCGACCTTGGCGAGCCGGGCGAACAGCATCACGTCGGCCTGGCGGGTCTGCTTGAGCATGAACGCGCGCATCGGCACTTCGCCGCGACTCAGCGCTTCGTCGAAGCCGATCTTGTTCTCGGCGTAGGGCTGGTAGGCGTCGGCGTAGACCTTGTCGATCGTCGGCCCCATCACGAAAAACGTGAGGAACAGGCTCAGCCCGACGACAACCTGATTCGGCGGTGCCGCCTGGGTGCCCATCGCCTGGCGCAGCAGGCTCAGCACGATCACGATCCGGGTGAAACCGGTCATCAGCAGCAGCACGGC
>JAYSLR010000736.1:0-2573 GCA_043725365.1 Rhizobacter sp.
GGTGCGTGCCGGTGCTGGCCGCGTAGTCGCGCGCGAAGCTGCTGAACTCCAGGTTGTGCGTGTGCACGTGCTGGCCCGGCGCGATCGCGAGCTTCGCGCTGCCGATGATCTGGTTGTAGCGCCGCACCGGCGCGCCGGCCGCGATCGCACGCACCGCGATCTTGTGCCCCGGCGGCACCAGGCCGACCACGGTGACGCCCTCGCTGGCGAGCACGGTGCCGCCGACGAGCTGCTGCCGTGCGATGACGACGTCGTCGGCAGGGTGGATGCGGATGACGAGCGGATCGGTCATCGTCGCGCTCAGTCGTCGATCAGCGCCGGATCCCAGGCGAACACGCGCTGGTGCTGTTCGCCCAGGCCCTCGATGCCGAGGCGCATCTCGTCGCCCGCCTTCAGGAACGTCGGCACCGGCTTCGCGCCCATGCCCACGCCCGGTGGCGTGCCGGTCGTGATCAGGTCGCCGGGCATCAGCGTCATGAAGCGGCTGATGTAGCTCACGAGATGAGCCACGCCGAAGATCATCGTCTTCGTGCTGCCGGTCTGGCGGCGCGTGCCGTTCACGTCCAGCCACATCGACAGGGCCTGCGGGTCGGGCACCTCGTCGGCCGTGACCATCCAGGGGCCGACCGGGCCGAAGGTGTCGCAGCCCTTGCCCTTGTCCCAGGTGCCGCCGCGCTCGATCTGGTACTCGCGCTCCGACACGTCGTTGACGACGCAGTAGCCGGCAACGTGCTTTAGCGCGTGGTCCTCGCTGACGTAGCGCGCCTTCGAGCCGATCACGATACCGAGCTCGACCTCCCAGTCGCCCTTGACCGAGCCCTGCGGCAGCACGACGGCGTCGTTGCAGCCGACCATGCACGACACCGTCTTCGTGAACAGCACCGGCTCGGCCGGCACCGGCAGGTTGGACTCGGCGGCGTGGTCGGCGTAGTTCAGGCCGACGGCGATGAACTTGCTGCAGCCGGTCCACGGCAGCGCGATGCGGCCCGGGTTCGCGACGGCCGGCAGCGTCGCCGGATTGATCTCGCGCAGGCGCTGCAGGCCGTGCGGCGTGAGGGTGTGCGCGGTGATATCCACCAGTTCGCCCGACAGGTCACGCACGACGCCGCTCGCGTCGATGAGCGCCGGCTTCTCTGCGCCCTTGGCGCCGTATCGCATCAGTTTCATTGCAGTTCCTTGAGAGTGATCAGTTGGACCAGCCGCCGTCGATGATCTGCGCGGTGCCGGTGGTGAACCCCGATTCGTCGGAGCCGAGGTAGACCGCGAGCGCGGCGATCTCGGCGGTCGTCCCCACCCGCCCCATCGGCTGGCGCGAGACGAACCAGGCCTCGGCCTGCTCGATCGTCTGGTTCGTCGACTTTGCCAGCGCTTCCATCCGGCCGCGCAGCGAAGGGGATTCGACCGTGCCCGGGCAGATCGCGTTGCAGCGCACGCCCTTCGTGATGAAGTCGGCCGCGATCGACTTGGTCATGCCGATCACCGCGGCCTTGGTCGCGCCGTAGACGAAGCGGTTCGGCGCGCCCTTGATGCTGCCGGCCACCGACGCGACGTTGATGATCGAGCCCAGCCCGCGGCCGGCCGCCGCGGCCTCCAGCATCGCCGGCAGGAACGCGCGCGTCATCCGGTACATCGCGCGCACGTTCAGGTCGAACGAGAACTCGAACGCCTGGTCGTCGCAGTCCAGGATCGTGCCGGCGTGCACGTAGCCGGCGCCGTTGAACAGGATCTGCACCGCGCCGGCCGCCCGCGCCGCGGCGCCGACCGCGTTCGGGTCGGTCACGTCGAGCACGCGGGTCTCGCAGCCGGTGGCGCGCGCGAGCTCGGCGAGCAGCGCCTCGTTGATGTCGGTGGCGATCACGCGCGCGCCTTCGCGCACGAAGGCCTCGGCGGTGGCGCGGCCGATGCCCTGGCCGGCAGCGGTGACGAAGGCGGTCTTGCCTGTGAGGCGGTCGGTCATGCGGTGATTCTCCTGGATGATGTCGAACGGGTTCAGCCGCAGACGACCTGCACCTTGGTGCTGCGGCTGCGGTCGCTCGCCAGCTCGAAGGCCTCGAGCGAGCGGCTGAGCGGGATCTGCGCGCTGACGAGCGGGCGCACGTCGACCTTGCGCGTGCGCAGGTACTGCACTGCCCAGTCGAAGGCGTGCGCGGCGCGGAACGCGCCGACGTAGTCGAGCTCGCGCGCCATGATGGCGTTGGCCGGGAACAGCACGCCCTCGGCCGGCAGCGTGCCGACCTGCACGATGCGCCCGCCCTTGCGCGCCGCCTTCAGGCAGGTCGCGAGCGCGGCCGGGCTGCCGGCGGCCTCGATGCAGATGTCGGCCGAATCTGCCAACTGCGCCGTGAGCTCGGCCTCGCTCGCCTGGTCGGAGCGGATCACCGCGTCGGCGCCGACACGCTTGGCCATCTCGAGCGGCCGCGGCGCGATGTCGCAGCAGACGATCCAGGCCGCGCCGGCGAGCTTCGCGGCGATCACGCTCATGCAGCCGATCGTGCCGCCGCCGGTCACGAGCACGGTCTTGCCGGTCAGGTTGCCGGCGCGGTGCACCGCGTGCAGCCCGATCGACAGCGGCT